>DATIXX010000007.1 GCA_035518095.1 Burkholderiales bacterium
CGGCATGGCGATGCGTCTCGCATTTACGATCTCCACCAGCGTCAAGGCTGATATAATTTTAATGGATGAGTGGCTTGGTATCGGTGATGAAGCTTTTTCCGAGAAGGCACAGCGACGATTAGCGGAACTTGTCGGGCAGGCCAAAATTCTGGTTCTCGCTTCACACAGCGCGGATATCATCCGGGCGAACTGTAACAAGATAGTACGCCTTGACCACGGTCGCATAGTCGCCGAAAGCTGACCGTGTGTGCATTGTCAGCCCAAAGGAGCATACACGGCAAACCAATAATCGGGGCCTGAAATTCAAGATGCTGTCACAGCAGGTTAAACTGTGTCTCACAACTCGGAGCACAAACACCTGCCATGTCGTTAACCGATCGGATGCGGATTGCTACTGCAGCCGAATAAAAAGCGACATTCGCAGCAAGAAAAAGGGCTGCGAATTTTTTGTCGATTGTTCGTTGCAAGGAGGGCTGCGCTGAAATTCTCTGTTGTCATTCCGACGCATGACCGGCTGGACCTGCTTCGAGACGCGGTCGAAACGGTTCTCAAACAGGACTATTCCAAATGGGAGCTCGTAATTTTCGATAATGCCTCGACGGACGACATCGCCGGATATGTCAACAACATTTCCGATCAGAGAATTCGGTATCAGCGTTCGAATGACTTTCTCCCGGTAACAGATAGCTGGAACCGGGCGGTTAATCTCGCAAATGGGGACTACGTCACGGTTCTCGGAGACGACGATGGCCTTACGCCAGGCTACTTCAGCAAGCTCAGCCGGATCATCGTGGGATTCGGCTCACCCGATGTACTGTATTCGGCGATCTACCAATTCTGGCACCCAGGCGTAGCCCCTTGGGAGCGGAGCGGTTTCGTCGCAGACGTTAAAAACGGTTTTTTCTTTGTTGGGCGCAAGACCCCATTTCTACTTTCCGCCAAAGAAGCCTCAAAAGCTGTTCGCGGATCCATACGTTTGCGCAGGAACTTCACGTTCAATCAGCAGGCGTTCTGTATCCGGCGGGATTTTCTACAGCGTCTGCGCAAACAGGGTGCGGTCTTCCGCGCGCCGTTTCCAGACTATTACTTTGCCAACATAGCTTTCGCCAAGGCGCGTGCTATCGTTGTGATTCCGGAGCCGCTGAGCATAGCCGGGGTTTCCAAGGCGTCTTTTGGATACATGTTATTCAATGAGCTCGAGGAAAAAGGCGCCGAGTTACTGCATACCAAACTGGCGTCGGATCCTCTGTATTCAGAAGTCGAGAAATTCCTGCTGCCAGGGCCTCTCTACAACACGAAGTATGTAATTACCATGGAACACGTGTCCAGGTATTTGCGTGATTATTTGCCTTGCGGAGTCGCATTTGGGAAATACCGCAGGCTGCAGATATTCAGGGTGCTGAGCGCCAACCGCGGCAGGATCGGACGCACGACGCCGATCGGCGGCTTGCTTTGGTCCCGTCTTGATTTTTTCGAGAAACTCTGGGCACTGGCGCTCGGCCTGATCATTCGGGTTAGCATTTTGCTGGGGATATACGAAAATTTAGTTCGCCGCGCTTTGGGGTATTTGTTGGGACCGTATGCGTATCGACATCCCAAACTGATAATCAGCACGGGCCGCTATACGCAGTTGATGCAACTGTTCACAGACCTGCAGTCCGGGATCTGCGCGCCGGCGGCGCCTCAAGGCCGACGCTGGCTCAAGCTGCGGCAGCGTTGAGCGAGAGGTCCACTGTGGCCGACGCACGTTCCCTGTCCAGAAGCGATCGAATTGCGGTTATTTATCTCGCGCGGAAGGCCGAGGGCATTGCTCCGTTGCAGAAGTTTGTTGACAGTTACGCGCGGAATCAAGCCGGGATAGAACATCGGCTGGCAGTGGTCTACAAGGGGTTTGACCGCATCAATGAGCTAAACGCCGCCAGGTCGGTGTTCGCGTCGCTCCCGCATACCTCGGTGGAAATTTCCGACGAGGGATATGACGTTAATGCTTATCTTGAGGCGGCACGCAGAGTGGACCAAGACTACGTCTGCTGCATCAACACATTCACGGAAATTGCCTGTACCGGGTGGCTTTCGATGCTTTATCAAAATGCGGCGTCGCCACGCGTGGGAATTGCGGGTGCGATGGGATCGTACGAGAGCTTGAATGATTCCTACGCGCTGATCAGAAAAGTTATCTGGCTCTGCAACGAAGTGTCAGTGGGCTATGACCAGCAGTTTGCTTATTTTTACGATTTTATAATCGACAATTATTGCAAGCTCTGGAAGGCAAGAGCACAAGGTAAAGCCGATCCAATCTCGAAAGCATTTACTCCCTGGATCACAGCGACGATATCCCGGTTAAAGAGATCTGCTTCGCTGAGAGAACTGATATGTCTATCCGGGCGGCAAGGTTCCCTCGATGAACAGTTTCAGCGCATATGGGATCATGTTACGAGCCCCGGAGGACGTCTGTTCGATTATTCAAGGTTCCCGCCATTTCCTGATCCGCATATACGATCAAACGGGTTTATGCTATCCCGCCAGCTTTTTCTAGAGCTGAAAACGGATGTAAAAACCAAACTCGACGCGTGCGCATTCGAAAGCGGGAACACCAGCATGACCAGCCGCATCAGGCGCAAAGGCCTTGGAGCCGTTGTTGTTGACCGGACCGGGCGAGGCTACGATGTTGCAGACTGGATTCAGAGCAAAACCTTCCGGCTTAGTGAACAGGACGATTTGATCTTGACCGACAATCAGACTCGCAGCTTTAATGCAATGACACCAGGATCGCGGGCGACGCACGTTAGGATGACCTGGGGCGATTATCTCGGACCGCCGCCGCCCGGGTTTCCCGATTTGGGTTTCAAGTTTGCGGTCGATCCGCGGATCCTCCCTCCACGAGGCTGCCAATAGAATGAATTTTCGTTTCTTGATTTCACCGAAACAGTTGCTGGAACTCATGAAGTTCCCGGTTGACTCGGTAATTCGAAGCGATTGCCCGGATTGGCGCGCGTTCAACAGTCGCCATTTTTTGCCGCCCGTTTCCGCCGCCGCATTCCCGCACAACTTCTCGCGGAACTGAGAAACGCCAATGGGTGCAGCAAGTCCTATGTCAGCCGCGTCGGACAGCGCGCCGCAGGCCAGTTGCCCGCAGTGCCGCGGCAGCGGTCCTTTGCTGTTTTCCGTCGGCGATCTGAATCAAAGGATTGGTGAGCAGGATTTCGACTATTATCGGTGCCGAAACTGCGGATTAATTTTCCTCTCGCCAATACCCGGTGATCTCGGCGCTTTTTATCCGCCCTCGTACTACGCGATTCCGCGTTCACTTGAAGACCTCAAGTCCGGGACTGGGCCGGAGCTCTACAAGCTCGACGCCATCAAAACGTATGGCCGCGGACGACGCCTCCTTGAGATCGGGCCTTCCTACGGCCGCTTTGCGTTTTTAGCCAAGTCAGCGGGTTTCGAGGTGGATGCTTTTGAAATGGATCGCGCCTGCTGCGCTTTCCTGAACGATGTCGTAGGCATTGCGGCGCTGCATACGACGGACGTCATCGAGTCGATGCGCAAGGCTGAACCCCATGACATCATTGCACTGTGGCATTCCGTAGAACATTTGGCCGATCCGTGGACCCTCCTTGATTTGGTTCATGACAAACTGACCCCAGGGGGAATTCTCGCGATTGCTACGCCCAACCCCGGCTCACTGCAATTTTGGATCCTTGGAAAATCCTGGGCCCATGTAGATGCGCCGCGCCACGTTGAGTTAATTCCGCCCGATGTATTGATAGAGCGGCTTGCGCCAAGCGGCCTCGAGCGGGTGCATTTTACAACGTCCGATCGCGGCTCCAGGGATTGCAGCGCTCTCGGGTGGCAGGTATGGCGCGAATCGCTGTCGCGACGCTCCGGGGAAGGCGCATCAAGAAAGTACGTCGACTTTGCCAGCCTGCAATTGGCCAGGATCGGACGCTGCGTGGAAATACTTCCCGGCTTGGGCGCTGCTTACACTGTGGTATTTCGGAAAACTTGATTTTGCTGAGACGCGATTTGCAGATTTCAAATTGTTTGCAGGAAAGGCGGGCGCGGTGAGCAGCGCGGTTCATCAGCCGCTGGTGAGTGTCTGCATTCCCGCGTTCAACGCGGCCCGCGAGCTGTCCGATTCGCTCGGCTCCGCCTTGCGGCAGACGCATTCGAACCTGGACATACTGGTTTTTGACAACGCCTCGTCCGACGGCACCGAAGCGGTGGTGCGCAGCCTCGCCAACAGCGACGCCAGGGTGCGTTATCTGCGCCACGAATCCAACATCGGCATGGTGCGCAACTTCAGCGCTTGCATCGAGCAGGCGCGGGGCGAGTACGTTAAATTCATTTGCGCGGATGACGCGCTCGAGGCAGTCTGCGTGGAGCAGATGGTAAAAGTCATTTCGGCCAATCCCGAGGTTTCGCTGGTCGCTTGTGCAAGGCGGCGGGTTGACGGCAACCTGCATCCGGCGGGGATTGCGTGCTATTCGCGGCGTTTTTTGCTTATCCAGGGGACAGCCGCGATTCGCCGCTGCTTTTTTCAAGGCAACCTCATCGGCGAGCCCACCGCGGTGATGTTCCGCCGCGCCGATGCGATTAGAGGATTCCACGAGGGCTACCGGCAGCTCGTGGACCTGGAAATGTGGTTTCATTTGCTCAAGCGCGGCGCATTCGCGTACTTGCCGGAGCCGCTCTGTAGAATCCGGCAACACGCAAAGCAATCGACTATGGAGAACCTGAGATCGGGCGTGGTACTAAATGACAAGCGTCGGCTTTTTCGTGAATTCCTTGCTGATCTGAAAAGCGGCGCATCGTTTAAGGAGAAACTGTTCTGGGATGCCCGCATGGCGGTGACCGTTTACCGCACCCTGAACGCCGGCCACGCTGTCCGGCTGGAAGATATCGGTGAAGTATTTTTCCCGCGGTTTTTTCCGAGGCTCACTTATCCAGTGGCCTCTAGCCTGTGGCGGCTTTCGAGCCGGAATTCTTGATGTCGCTTTCTAATTTATTGGGCCGCGGCGTTCTTCGGCTGCGCAACCTTTTCAAGAAACCCGAATCGGTCCCAGCAAGCGATCCGATGCGGGCATCCGACCCAGGGCGTGGTTTCGAGCCGTTATTGCACAGACCTTATGACGCACTGAATGCAATTCCAGGCAGGTCGCTGGGAGAAACATGTAACGATGCCGCGATGGTCGCGCGGCTGCTGCGGGCGTATGAGGCATCAACTGAATCAAAAGTAGCGGGGCCAAGCGCCGTATGGAGAATGATTTATAAAACGCGGCTGCAGCCGCTGCACCGGATTCTTGTCGATGGCGATGTTGGCGCCGTATCCGCCCTGTTGCGGCGGCCCGGCGACAATGACTTGTTCTATGGTTTCGAAAATCTATTTGGCGATATGGTCAAAAGCTTCAAGGAGTCTTCCGCATATGAAATGGGTCACGCCAAATGGTGTCAGGATTACCTGGTGCGTGTCGCGGAAGCCGTGGGCGCACTTCGCATTGAAAATCCGGAACGGCGCGGGTCCAATCCAACGTACGGAACCATGCCAACGGACGAAATTCTCGCGGCCATAGAGGAGGCAGTCGGTTGTGAAATCCGGTTTCCCAACCCGTACCCGGATGAGTTTGGTCTCAAGACCAAGCGCGGCGTCGCCAGCATACGCGCCATTCATGCAATCTATCAGGCGTGGCGCATTCGCGAACTCGTGCGGCACATGCCGCATCCGCGCGTACTCGAGCTCGGCGCCGGACTCGGCCGGACCGCGTTCTATGCCAGGCAGCTGGGAATAAGCGATTATACGATCATTGATTTGCCGCTCACTGCGCTCTCACAGGGATATTTCCTGATGCGGACGCTCGGCGAAGATCAAGTTGCGTTGCAGGAAGAGCATCAAGGCGGCGCATCCGCAAAGGTGAAAATCCTGAACCCGGCGGCTTTCCTCGAAAGTTCCGAGAGCTACGACTTGATTGTCAACGTAGATTCGTTGACGGAAATGAATCGATCGACGGCAGAACTGTACTGGAAGCGGATCGAGGCGTCGGCACGGCTGTTCCTGTCGATCAACCATGAAGCCAACGAGTTCACGGTCAAAGAGCTAATCGACCGCAGTTCGCGCATCGCGAGTCGGCACCGGCATCCGTACTGGGTGCGCCACGGCTACGTCGAAGAACTGGTTTCCTTCCAGCGATAGCGGCCCACTTTGCCGACTGCGCGCCGCGTGGTGCATGCAGTGGTGCGGCACAGGCTGGTGCCGCGCAGCGACAATTACTAGAATGCCTAAAACACGACGGGCAAGTGATAGAACAGTGAAAGTAAACAAATTGGTTTGGGGAAAATCTAAGTGGTCGAAGTCGGCGTAGTCCACTTGGTGCGCAAGAAAAACGGAATCGCACCGTTTGAAAAATTCCTTGCTTCCTACCTTGAGCATCCCTCGGGGCTTCCTCACGACCTCGTTCTAATTTTCAAAGGCTTCAAGTCCGGTCGAACTACCGATGCGCATGATCGCCTGTTAACGGGCGTGCCGCACAAACGGCTTTATATGAGTGATTACGGCCTCGATTTGGCGCCGTACTTTGCGGCGGTTCAAAGCTTCGACTACCGTTACTTCTGCTTCTTGAATTCATTCAGCCGGATTTTGGCCGTAGACTGGCTCGCTAAGTTGCGCCGCTCGATAGAGTTGGAAGGCGTGGGGCTTGTCGGCGCAACCGGTTCCTATGAGAGCTTCGCGACCAATTATCTGGAGCGAAAGCTCATGTTGAGTGCGCTTGGGCCGGTGGCCCGATTGCGCTGGGCGGTCAAGCGCGCAATAAGCGACAGCGGCCCGCAGCTTGTTGCGCTGCGCCTTGCAGTCGGGTTGCTCGGTCGCGTGGGCTTAAGCGATCCCGGCAGGTACTTTCCGCCGTTTCCCAACTACCACATTCGCACCAACGCCTTTATGGCATTGCGCGAGACGCTTACGCGGGTCCGTGTTTGGAAAATGGTATTCAAGGTGTCAGGTTATGTTTTTGAAAGCGGCCGCAACAGCCTGACCAATCAGATCCTGCGTCTCGGTCTGCGACCGCTGGTGGTTGCGCGCACAGGCGAGTCTTTCGAAAAGGAGCAATGGCATTTATCGAATACGTTCCGGCAGTCTGCGCAGGAAAACCTCCTTGTCGCTGATAACCAGACCGATGCCTATGCGCAGGCTGACGGTGAGGAGCGAATAAAGCTTTCGCGGCAGGCCTGGGGTCCTTTCGCGCGGCCTTTCTAAGAATCTGGTGCGTCTTGAAAAAGACGTTGCAGCGCTTTCTTTTGCCAGCAAAGCACGCCTCGGTTTATTTAATCAGGCTTTGACAATGTTGATTGCGGGTTCCAGGTAGACGCCGCGGGTATCTACAATTAATTTGGCGTGCTTCTTGATGGCTTGATAGTCGAACGCATCGTGGTTGGTGGCGAGCAGCACGCAGTCGTAGCTTGAGATGGATTTGGGCGTTAGAGCAACGCTGCGCAGCGCAAAATGGTGCTTGCGTATTTTGGGGAACACCGGCACGTGCGGATCCGAATAGGCGATTTCCGCGCCTTTTTCCTGCAGCAATTCCATCAGCTCGACTGCCGGGGATTCGCGCATGTCTTCCACGTTCTTTTTGTACGCAATGCCGAGAACCAGAACCCGGCTGCCTTTGATTGCTTTGCCGTGGTCGTTTAATGCATCGGCGACTTTCCTTAACACCCAGGTCGGCATGTTGCTGTTGACCTCGCCCGCGAGCTCAATGAAGCGCGTATGCACGCCGTATTGGCGCGCTTTCCAGGTGAGATAAAAGGGATCGATCGGAATGCAGTGCCCGCCCAATCCGGGACCGGGATAATAGGGAACGAAACCGAAAGGCTTGGTGGCTGCCGCGCGAATGACTTCGTGAATGTCGATGTCCATTTTGTCCGCGATAATTTTCATTTCATTCACCAGGCCGATGTTGACCGCCCGGTGGATATTTTCCAGCAGCTTGGTCATTTCAGCCGCTCGCGCCGAGCTTACCGGCACGACCTTGTTGATCGCCTGACGGTAAAGCGCGAGGCCTGCCTTAAGACAATATTTAGTCGTGCCGCCGCAAACTTTGGGTA
The DNA here is from genome assembly GCA_035518095.1 of Burkholderiales bacterium. NCBI lineage: Bacteria > Pseudomonadati > Pseudomonadota > Betaproteobacteria > Burkholderiales > Burkholderiales bacterium. The sequence continues at coordinate 8,098 of DATIXX010000007.1, forward strand.
TCGCCTGGATTTCGAAATCGGGATTGGCCGGATCCACGCGTTCCGGTGAAAACACCAGAAAAATATCTTTTCCCACTTTAAATCCCGCCGCTTCGACGCGCGCTTTGAGTTCTTCGTCGGTTGTTCCCGGATAGGTCGTGCTTTCCAGGGACAGGACTTGTCCCGCCCGCAGAAACGGCAGCAACGAATTCAGGGTGCCAAAAACGAAGCTGAGATCCGGCTCACGGTAGGGATTGAGCGGCGTCGGAACGCAGATAATCAGCGCATCCGCTTGCGCGGATTTTTTAAATTGGCTGGTTGCGGTGAAGCCGTTTTTCAAGGCGGCAGTAATGGATTGCTTGGAAATATAGCTGATGTAGCTTTCGCCTTTATTCAGACTGCCGACTTTCTTGGGATCGATATCGATGCCCAGCACGCGGTAACCGACTTCCGAGAAACGCAGCGCCAGCGGCAATCCTACATAGCCCAAGCCGACGATGCCGATCAGCGCCGATCTGTTCTCCAGTTTTTCAATGAGTTTATCGAGAGACATTTCCGCTCAAGCCTAAAAAATCAGCCAATTATACACTACCGTTCTGTGTAGTCTTACTCCGGCGGTCGTGCGTTAATCTATGAGCCCAATTCGTTTCAGTGTAGGCTAACGGGTGGGAAATAAATCAATAACCAATGCCTAAAATCCTGCTGGTGAAAACCTCCTCGATGGGGGATGTCATCCACAATCTTCCGATGGTGAGCGATATCCGCAGGCATTTTCCCGATTCGGAAATTCACTGGGTGGTGGAGGAAGAGTTCCAGGCGATTCCCGCACTGCACCCGGGAGTGACCAAGATCATAACCGTTGCATTGCGGCGCTGGCGCAAAACGCTTTGGAAGGTGCACACCTGGAAAGAGCTCGCCGATTTCTTTGGGCGGCTGCGCAGGGAGCAGTACGATTTTATTCTCGATTCGCAGGGCCTCATGAAAAGCGCCTTGATCGCGCGCCTTGCCAGAGGCGGAAAACGCTGCGGCCTGGGGCGCGGCAGCGCGCGCGAGTTCATGCCGTTTTTCTATGATCAGGTGTTTGATATTTCCTGGACGCTTCACGCCGTGCAAAGAACCCGCTCGCTGGGAGCGCAGGCCTTGGGCTATTCGCCGGAGGGCAATGCCGATTACGGCATCAGCACCGGCCCCACGATTTTTCCGTGGCTGAAAGAGCCCTATGCGATTCTGCTGCACTTCAGCAGCGACGAAGACAAACTCTGGCCTGAATCTTCCTGGGTTGACGTTGGGGCGAGCCTGCGCCGCTACGGGCTCGCCTGCATTTTGCCTTGGGGCAACAGCGATGAACGCGAGCGCAGCAACCGTCTTGCGCACCGCATAGAACAAGCGGCGGTGAAACACGTGACGGTGCCGCCGCGGCTTGATTTGAGGGACGCCGCCTCGTTCCTGGCCGGAGCCGAAATCGTCATCGGCGTGGACACCGGGCTCGCGCATCTTGCTGCGGCGCTTAATGTTCCGGCGATCGGGATTTATTGCGCAAGCCGTCCCGAGGAAACAGGCCTTTATTCCGACAGCGCCGTCAATCTCGGGAAAATGAATGAACCGCCCTCCGCTGCCGCCGTGGTCGCAGAGGTGGAAAGGATATTGGGAAAATGAGCGCTGCGCGCTGCGCATACACGCTGCTCGGTTACCTGCTGCTGCCTTACGCGCTGCTGCATCTTCTGCTGCGAAGCCGCAAGCAGCCCGCGTATCTCGAGCACATCGGTGAACGTCTCGGCTATTACACTGAACTCCCGCCCAAACCAGTGATCTGGCTGCATGCGGTATCGGTGGGCGAGACCCACGCCGCGCAGCCTTTGGTGCGAGCGCTGCGCAAGGCGCATCCGGGTCATCGCGTTTTGCTCACGCATATGACGCCCACCGGACGCGAGACCAGCGAGCGGCTTTTCGGCGATGGCGTATTGCGCTGCTATCTTCCCTATGATTTCCCGCAGGCCGTCAAGCGCTTCCTTTCCCACTTCAAGCCCGTCGTCGGCGTACTGCTGGAAACCGAGCTCTGGTTTAACGTAATCCACCTTTGCAGGCAGGCGAAGATTCCGCTTTACCTGGTCAATGCGCGCCTTTCGGAAAAATCCGCGGCAGGCTATTCGCATTTTCGCAGCCTGGTGAGCGCCGGCCTGAATGAGCTCATCGCAGTTGCAGCGCAAACTGAAGCCGATGCCCTACGTCTGCGGGCACTGGGTGCAAAGGACGTTCAAGTCACAGGCAATCTGAAATTCGATGTGCAGCCGCCTTTTTACGCGCTTGAGGTCGGGCGCGAGTTGCGCTCGAGCTTCGGCGCGCGGCCGGTATTTCTCGCAGCCAGCACCCGCATCGGCGAGGAAGAGCTGGTGCTCGAAGCGGTTTCAGCCGCAGGCGTTCCGGGCATGCTGACCGTGATCGTGCCGCGCCATCCGCAGCGCTTTGATGAAGTGGCTGCGATTTTGCAACGGCGTGGAGTTCGGTTTCAGAGAAGGAGCGAAAACCAGCCGGTGGAAACCGATACCCAGGTGGTTCTGGGCGACAGCATGGGCGAAATGTTCGCCTACTACGCGGCGTGCGATGCGGCCTTCATCGGCGGCAGCCTGCTGCCCTTGGGCGGGCAGAATCTGCTTGAAGCCTGCGTCATGGGCAAGCCGGTTTTGATCGGCCCGCACACGTTTAATTTTGCCGAAGCGTCCGAGCTGGCGGTGCAGGCGGGCGCAGCGCAGCGCGTGCCTGATGCTGCCGGACTGGGGGTTGCGCTCAAGGCGCTTTTCGCGGACGAACAGAAAAGGAAGGCGATGGGAGAAGCCGGCCGCGCGTTTTGCGCCGCGCATCACGGCGCGACGCAGAAAATCCTGAATTTGATTCGCTTCTAATAGAGCGGGAAAGCCTCACGAGGACGCGCGCCGGCGGGCGGAACGGGTTCCACGACTTTAGGAGTGGATGTGACCCCGGAGGCGCGCACAAGCGACCAATTATCCGGCGCGGCATTCCGCGCCGCGGTCGCATCCCCACTTGCGTGGGGCCCCTGCTCAGGCTGCGC
>DATIXX010000008.1 GCA_035518095.1 Burkholderiales bacterium
GCGCCTTGAAAGCACGTTTAACGTCAGCAAGGGGTCGCTCAATAACATGGATCTGACGCGCGCTCTGCAAATGCCAAGCAGGAACGGCGTGCGCGGCGGCAAAACGCTGTTTACGGAGTTCTCGGGAAACTTGTTGTATGGCAAGGGCGCTTATCAATTTAAGAATTTGCGCCTTGTTTCCGGCCCGTTGGGCGCTACCGGCAGCGCGGATATTTCGCCTAACCATCTGCTGTCAGGACGAGTAACCGTTGAACTGAAATCAGGCGCGACCTTCATCAAGAACTCGTTCTTGATATCAGGCAATGTCAATGATCTGGTGCTGCGCACCAACTAATCAAAACCACCGCACACGCTTCCACTCCTGTTCTCTGCCGAAGGGAAAATTATGAATTCCTTGCCTGCGACCATGCGCGCGGTGGAAATCGGCGCGTATGGCGGGCCGGAGGTGTTGAAGCTCGCGAGTCGCCCGGTTCCCGCGCCAAAAGCGGGCGAGGTATTAATCAAAGTCGCGGCATCCGGCGTTAATCGCCCCGACCTGCTGCAACGCCAAGGACACTATGCGCCGCCACCGGGTGCGTCCGATCTGCCCGGCCTGGAAATCGCCGGCACGATTGCCACGGTCGGCGAAAAAGTCAGCGGCTGGCAGGTTGGCGATAGCGTTTGCGCGCTGCTGGCCGGCGGTGGTTATGCCGAATACTGCGCGGTTCCCGCCTCGCAATGCTTGCCTGTTCCCAAGGGCCTAAGTCTTGTGGAAGCGGCATCTCTTCCAGAAACATTCTTCACTGTGTGGAGCAATGTATTCGAGCGCGCGGCGATACAGCCCGGTGAAACGTTACTCGTTCAAGGCGGCACGAGCGGCATCGGAGTAGTTGCAATTCAAATGGCGCGCGCTTTTGGACATCGCGTTTTCGCCACCGCGGGCAGCGCTGAAAAATGCGCCGCTTGTGTTGCGTTGGGCGCGGAGCGGGCTATCAATTACAAAACCGAAGATTTCGCGGAGATTATTAAGAATTCGACCGGCGGCAAAGGCGTCAATGTGATTCTAGATATGGTCGGCGGCGATTATATTCCGCGCGAATTGAAAGCACTCGCCGACGACGGGCGCATTGTAATGATCGCCTATCTCGGCGGATCCAAAGCGACTGTGGATTTAGGAGAAATTCTACGGCGCCGGCTGACGATTACCGGTTCCGCCCTGCGCGCTCGCCCGGTCGAGTTCAAAGCACGTATTGCAAACGCCCTGCGCGACAATGTATGGCCGCTGATCGAATCGGGCAAAATCAAACCCGTCGTTTACGCCACCTTCAAGCTTGCGGATGCTTCGAATGCACATCGACTCATGGAAAGCGGCGTGCACATCGGAAAAATCGTTCTGGTTGTATGAAACCGGACTTAGGCCACCGCAATAGCCGGTCGGTCGGTCTCCTCGACTTTTGCCGGGGCGGACTCTGAATTTGTGTTTGGCAGTTTGCGTCGCAGCATCGATAAATCACGATTTTCCGCTATGGTTCTGGCAAAACGGATATTTCGCTCCATTTCTTCAAGGTAAAGGTTCTGCCCGCCGAAGTGGCGCTGCACGTAGCGGTATGCGCCGCCTAATGTTTCGTCCATGCGTTTGCTAGCTGAGCGGTGAAAAACCGGGGTTTTGAAAACCAAGTCGTCGCCCGACTCAAAAAGCACTTCCTCGCTGCCGTCCTTCTTGCGCCTGCGCGCAATTCCTCCCAGCACAAATTCTGGATACAAGCGCTCGCGGCATTTCTCCAAGTAACAACGGTCAGCCATCTGCGCGATGATATCAGCGGAGCCAAGCAGGTTGCCGAGCAAGCGGAAAGCCAAGCTCGGGACCTTGATTTGCTGCACCGGAACCTCGTAGCCTGTGAAATGCAAAAGCTGCGCCGCCACGCCCGCGAGATCCGGCATGCCGACCTTGGGCATGTATTCTTCCAAAAAGCGCGCTCCACGGGACACGTGGTACAGCGTATATTCGGCGCCGTTCTGGTGTCGAGTATCTTTAACGTGCCGGATATAGCCACAGTCGTGAAACAACGCGGTGATAATTCCCAGCCGGAACAGCCTTTCCCCAAAGTGTTCGGTCCCATGCGCAGCGCGTTCATACCCATCCATCAGGCGCGCCATTGCGAGGGTCACGTCAAGTACGTGTTGGAGATCGTGATATGAGGTGTCGCAAGACACATATCCCGGGTATTTGCCGGCGTAAAGACGTGATACATCGCCAAATGCTTGCGATAATACGTCGGGATTCGGATCAGGATACAGCTCCTGGTAGATCTTGCAGATTTCGTTGCTGACGGCAATCGAATCGGTTGTTTTAACCTGGTTGGTAACATCAAACTCATTGCGGCGCGTTTGCATTATTATTCTCCATAAACGCAAAATCATTGCGCCCAATTAGACCCGGAATTACTGAATATTTCAAGAAAATTTCAAGCGCGCCAAAATCGAGCGAAGAAATTTATTCTTTTCAGCGGCTTCTCGGCCGAAACGCGATGATTGATCAATTTTTATTGGTAAATCCTTAATCCAATTGCGCAACCAATTCAAAACAAGCTGGTCGATCTTTTGCTATAGTAAAATGTACGGAGGAAAACTGACGATGGACGAAGCCGATATTATAGCCATCAAGCACAGGATCAGCGAGCTCAAAGTGGAACATCGCGACCTGGATGAAGTCATCACGAGGTTGGCCGAGTCACCAGCGGTGGATCAGTTGCAGTTGCAGCGCTTGAAAAAACGCAAGCTGCTATTGAAAGATCAGATCTTCATGCTCGAGGGCCAGCTCACTCCCGATATTCCTGCATAACGCGGCGCGCCGGCGCGATCCGCAGGGCTCATGTGGTCCGGCGATTTGTAATCAAAGTCTATCCGGACCCAACAGAACACCTATTTCCCAGTCGCCTATGCCCGGTTAATTAACGGTGAAGCGGCTTGAGCAGCCCGTTTTCCCCACCCTCACGGCGCATTCTTTCGCATTGCGCGGAATCGAGCTTGGTGTTGCGCGGCGTCGTTTCATCCCGCATCAGGTTTTCCGGCTCATCAACATGTTCACCGCTGTTCATCAACACGTGAGCCAGCTCATGGGCCAGGCTAATGCCCAGGTCTCTAACACCGAATGCGATCCAAATGGTGTCGCGCAGTTCCGGGCGCGTCCGGCTGTTGGCCCGACCGATCGCTTCAGCGTCAAAACGTTCCACTTGCAGGGTGTCCTTGACGAAGTACACGGTGGGTTTGGGAAATGGCGCAAGGCGCGCCAGCTCTCTTGAAACCGGTGTATCGTAATATTTGAATCTTTCCGGCGCGTCTAGCAGGTGCAATTGCGCGCCTTGAATTTCAATTCCACACTGGCTAAGAATTTTCGCGGTTGTTTTTACGGCATCGAAAATGTTTTTCTTGCGCCAGCCGGTGGAAGCAAAAAAAACCAGCGTGGGACTGAACCCGTATGCCGCGTTCGCGAAACCGCCTGCGGTATATATTTGTGCCGCTCCAAGCGAGTAGCTTTTCACCTCTCGAACCGGGTTTTCGGCCCACCCCGCGCCTTGCAGCAGGGCCAACATTAAAATTGCCCCGGGCGCGCGCTTTAGTGCGGATCTATACATTTCGGCCTTTGCAAGCCGGGACGCGGGCCGGACACGCCTCGGAGATTGCGAATCGCTGCCGATATTCTAAATTTCGACTTCGATGTCGCTGCCCGAAACCCTGACGTGGTAACTAACAACCCCTACGGTCGCTGGCGGCCCGAGCACTTCGCCGGTAGTCACATCGAAAGCCGCGCCGTGCCAGGGGCATGTTACTTCCTTGCCGTTGAGATCGCCCTCCGACAACGGGCCGCCATGGTGGCTGCATGTGTCGTTAATCGCAAAGTATTTCCCGTCCACGTTAAACAGGGCGATCGTCTTTTCGCCCACCTCGACTGCTTTACCCTGCCCTGGAGCAATATCTTCGGTTTTCGCCACCTTTACGAATTCTGCCATGACTCACCTCCTTTGGAACCTCTGATTAAGTCCCGTGCGGTTGCGACGGTGTGCAATCCGAGTGCAGGACGAGGCGTGAGGAGCGCCGTTTGCTTGGGGGCAAACCAGCGACGAAAAACAACGACATGCGCCGGGATTGTCCCGTCCCTCCGGGTTGCAGCAAAATGCGGCGTTTGCATCGTTGCGCTCCTCGGCTTCGTAGGCCCGGCTACGACCTTCGTCGCGCGCCTTGCATCCATCCGGATTTTGCCAGCAACGCAATTCGCGGAGGACTTAATCAGAGGTTCCTTAGTATCCATCAAATTGTTCAGCCCGGATGCGAGTTGAATCCACACCCGCTAGGCTTACGGCTTTGGTAATTCCTGCGACCATACCCGGTGGTCCGGCGATATAGAACACCGATGTCATGATATCCCCAACATGCTGACGCAGGAAGTCCGCGTCCACAAAACGCCGTTCGCCGTCCCACGGCTGGCGCGATTTCTCGGCCTCCGTCATTGTCGGAATATATTTGAAGCTTACATAGGCACGGGCAATTTCCAAGAACTCTTTGTGAAAAGCCGTGCCTTCCGGATTTCGATTAGAATAAACCAGAGTGATTTGCTGCGCGAGCCTGCGGGCAAAAGCGTCGTTAATCATGCTGCGAAAAGGCGTGATGCCAATTCCGCCTGCGATGAAAACAGCCGGCATGGCATTGTCCTTGTGCAGCGTGAATGAGCCGGCCGGGCCGACAAATTCTGCCGATGTGCCGAGCGATATTTCTGCAAGGCTCCGCTTTAACGCGCTTCCGGTCATACGCGTCGCAATTTGCAAACGCCCGGTCTGCTGCGGCGGCGAAGCGATGGAGAATGTCCGGCGATTGCCCTTGGCATCGTTATATGGCGGATTGGCAAGAATTAGCGTCAGGAACTGGCCGGCAGTGAAACCAAAAGCGGCCGGCCGCTCAAAAGCGAAGGCCATCGTGCCCTCGGCCACTTCAGTGCGTTCAATCAACCTGGTCGTGAATTTTGGCACGTTTTTTTCGCCGGTAAGGTTTGCGCTCCGCGCATTTGCCTAGCCGCCGCTCAAGGCCTGCAGGATGATCACCTCATCCGAAATTCGCAGCGGCACTTCGAGCCCGCGCACTTGTTCGCCATTAATAAATATGCGGATGTGGCGGCGGATCGCATCCTGCTCGTCTATCATGCGGAACCGAATGCCGGGGTAGCGCGAATCGAGATCAGCGAGCAGCGCGGCGAGAGTCGCTCCGGCGGCTTCCACCTTGCTGCGATCTCCAGTATATGATCGCAACGGGCTGGGAATCAGCACTTTCATAGCGTAGGTTCTGCGGCCTCGACGGCATAAATGTGCGGCAGATGGCTGGCGATGCAGGACCACTTTTCTCCTTCATTTTTGCTCGCCCACACCTCGCCGCTTGTCGTGCCGAAGTACACTCCGACAGGATGGTGCGCGTCGGCGGTCATCGCCTGGCGCTTTACCGTGAACCACCCCTGGTTGCGCGGCAAACCGGCATCCAGCCGCTTCCAGCTCTTGCCTGCGTTGCGCGACACGTACGCCGCGGGTTTGCCGCCGGGACTGGTACGCGGCCATACCGAAGTTCCGTCCATGGGAAAAACCCAAAGCGTCGCCGGATCACGCGGGTGCAGCACTAGCGGAAAACCGATATCGCCGATTTTCTTCGGCATGTTCATCCCGATTCGTTCCCAGCGCGTTGCAGGCCGCTCCAAACGGTATATGCCGCAGTGGTTTTGCTGGTATAGCAAATCCGGCTGAAGCGGGTGCCGCCGCACGCAATGCGGATCATGACCGTATTCAGGATTGGGAATCGGCAGGAAATCGGCGGCGACGCCGGAATTGAGCGGCGTCCAGTTTGCGCCTTGGTCAACGCTTTCAAACACACCACCGCCCGACATGGCAAGGTAAAGGTGGCGCGCGTCGCGCGGGTCTACCATGATCGAGTGCATCTTCGGGCCATCAGGCGTGCCATCCTGTTCTCCCCCCGTCCACTTCGCGTACATCGGATTCTCATTGAAACCTGCTACAGGCGCCCACGTGTCGCCGCCGTCTTCGCTCTTGAACAAGCCCTGCGGAGACGTCCCCGCATACCAAACGCCGGGTTCGCTTGCATGGCCGGCAGTCAACCAGAACACGTGATCCACCACGCGCCCCTTCTGCCCTTCGGCTGCCTTGGGAAAAGCGGGCGGTTTGGACGCTTCTTTCCAGGATTTGCCCAGATTGGTGGAGCGGAACAGGGTCGGGCCTAAATGACCCGTGCGCGCGGTCGCAAGCAAGGTGCGCCGGTCGCGCGGGTCAAGCACCATGTGGTGCACGATGTGGCCGAAAAACATGGGCCCCGCGATTTTCCACTCGCGCCTGGCCTTGTCTGATTTGAAAATGAAAGCACCCTTGCGCGTCGCGATAAGCAAAGCAACGAGCCCGGTCGCCGGTTTTGGCACCGAAGGTTTTACTGGAGCGGCATTCATAATATTGGCAAACGAATTTGAGAGGGGGAAAAGCGGCTACATTTTCTCACTATTGGCGAAATAATTCGAGTTCTAGAACGGGTTATGCCGCGGCCTAAAGTGAAAGCAAAACCGCGCGTACGGCTGTGACAAAACGCTGTGTATAGGCGCTGCTCCGGAGCGCTTTGGTAAGCTCAAGCTGCACGCCTTTGTTCGATTGCCCGCGGTTGCAGATATTTTCGGGATTCGTTGCCTGGAAATGATGGCCATCGTTGCGGACATCGAGGCCTGCCTGTCGAAGTTCGGCAGCCACTTTATTCTTTAACCAATGGTCGAGACCACCGATTAAGATGCGCTCGTCATGTCCGACACAGCCGTGAATGGTGATCACGAATGAGCAGGTCGACAACAGCTCAAGGCATGAAGGCTCGTCAAAGCGCCGGCTGGTAATATGCAAGGCTGCATAGTTGCCCCGTTTTTTGATGCCTTCAAACAGGTAGAGATTGAAATCCTCTCCGGCGATGGCACGGGCGATTTCTGAAGTGCTCGATTCGATCTTGCCAGCATGCGGAGCGATGACCGCTACGGGCGAAAAAGGACGCCGCAACACGGTGCGCCTGAAATCGATTCCCTCGACCTCATGCTCCACGAGCTCGCCAAAGCTATGGTAGCGATCAATGTGCATGCGCACCAGTATCCAGCATAACGTCGCACTCACCGGGCCCAGCGAGTGCAGTTCGTGAGGACCCGGTGTGGCGACAAGTTAGCCATTCGCATTTTCACGGAATGCTGAAGACTTCCTCAGCGGACTCGTCTGAGCCATGCTCAACCCGAATGACCTTGCAAAAATCTGAGCGTCCATGTTTCCAACAAAGAGACGACCAGTTACGAAACAAATAATATGCGGCTCCAGACGTTCCCCATTCTCCCAATCCGGCGCACACGAACAACGCGTGTTCGGGATGACGCTGATTCTTCATCCGAAGAAGAATCCCGTGGTCGTGCTTCGCGCTATCCGTGATTCTTAAGGAGCCGGCAAACCGCTTTTATGATTTCCGATTCGGTAAGCATAGTGAGCTAATGTAAATTACGCGAAAAGAAGGATGACGAACTAGATGACAATTTAGTTGACATTTTATGCGACAACGACCGCCCCGATCTCACCTATCACTTTTGTCGTACCCTGTCATCCTTTTCCCCCGATTCATACGTTACGCCGGACAGGAAATTGATGCAACTTCACCGATACTTTCACTCTTGAAATTTGTGTTTTTGTCATGCATTTCTTCGCGGTCTAAAATAAGCTTCATTTCCGTAATATGATTCACGCTCATTTTCTGCGTTCCATCCCGGAATGCCGAGGATGGGAACCGGCGCCAGTTCGGCGGTGCGGTTAAAGTGCCGCGCATCGCTGAGATATCTAGCGAGCTTCTCGTCGAGCATCTGCAATCGCTGTTCCAGGGCGGCGGCGAAGAAGTCCGCATCCGCCGAGATAATCACCGCGCGGCCGGTGACGCCGGTGAAAGGCTGCAGTGCCTTTTCATAAATGGCGTGGCCGAATAGAAAAAATTTCATGCTTGCAATCACTGCTTCGCGGTTAATCCAGAACAATTCCTTCCATTTGAAATCCACGAGCAATTGCGCAAGGCCAGGGTCGCTGGTCGCCACAAGCACCCCGCCCTCGTCGAAGAGCGTGAGCGCATCCTGCACCGGTCCGCGGTTTGGTCCGCCCTCGCTGATCATCTTTTGCAGCGCAAGAAAGTGCCTGCG
>DATIXX010000009.1 GCA_035518095.1 Burkholderiales bacterium
TCAAACGCGCCACCGGGTCCTCGGTTACCGGCCAACACAACACCGCGACAAGGATGCTCCGGCCGATATGGATTAGCCGGACTGTATAGTATGAACCGGAAAGCTCGAACACGTAACTGCCCAGCCGCGCGCCCGCGAAACTGCCAATCGGGTGAACCGAGAAACACGAGGCCGAACAAAGTGTAGAGATATTTGACGCCAAAAATCTGAGCCGCCAGCGGCACCCTACCAAGCCACTATGCACCTATTTATGCTGCGAATAGATACGTACTCGGAGGGCGGCTTGGTACCTTGCACTGGAGTGATGTCCTCCGTGTAGACCGAACGCAGAACCGATTCGCGCGTCGCGTCCGAGAAATTGCGGCACCGGAGCCATCTGCATACGGTTTCCCATTTGTCGCGAATCAGCAATTCGGGTGCGGGTGACATCCGTACTGCCTCCTCAGCGAAGCTAACGAGGAGTAGCCGACTGAGGTCGTGCCGCACGCTTGAACCTTATGGATGCGCTGCGCGCGGCCTAATGGCGGGTACCACGCTTAGCCTTGACGCGAACGCTTCTTGTAGACAGGGGCAGGCGATCTCGTTTTTTCTTTTCAAGATCTAATAACCGAGTCGTTGGCCAAAGTAGAGGATATTCCCCAACTTCACCCCACCGTCGCAAGTTTCGAAAAGCAAAACAGTCGCTGCTTTAATCCAGCGCTGCTGCGAAGCACAATATTTCGATACACCTCGAATTGCGGCATGCGTCGATGGAGGTAAGGAGTTGAACCCGCCAGGATATGCCTTGAGACCTCCGATTTCACAATTGAATTATCAAGCACGTCGGGTTGAAACCACTGTTGATATACTATTTAAGATGGACTAGACTTTTGAGTTCACGTCATTACAATTTAGCGCGGTTTTACACTAGTAGCTGTTCACCGAGTGTCCTATGCCACTGGGGAGAAAATAAATGGCGCTGCTCGATAATTCGATTTACAACCAGGAATCCCAAAAATATATTGAGACCACGATTGAGGCCGAGCGACGCTACCTCGCCGCGCGAAAAGCCGAATTGGAAAACGGCGAGTCCAAGGAAGGCATGTTTCCCAATCCCGGTAAGGCGGACAGCCGCCGCAAGTTCTTGATTAAGTCCGCGGCATTGGCGGGGGCTAGCGCGGCCGCAATAATCCCAAGAATGACGTCCGCCGCACCTCCTGGCGCCATGGAATTTCCAGTGCCGCAAGATCCAACTAAGGTGCAAGGTCGTGCCATCGGAGATGACGGCGGTTACGGCACGCGCTCGCAGTTCGAAACGGAGGTCCGATGGCGTTTTCCGACGCCCACGAAACAATCGTCGTGGTCCATGACCCCGCTGGAAAAAAGCGTAGGGGTTGTGACGCCTTCGGGCTTACATTTCGAGCGGCATCACGCAGGCATCCCCGTCATTGATCCGAACAGGCACCTCCTGTTTGTCCACGGCATGGTTAATAAGACAAAAAAATATACCATGGCTGATTTGCGGCGGTTTCCTTCGGTTTCCCGCATGCACTTCATTGAATGTTCAGGAAATGGCCTGACCGAGTGGGCGGTACCAAAGCTCAAGACCGTACAAGGTACACACGGCCTGCTCAGCACTTCCGAGTGGACCGGCGTCCCGTTGTCTACGATACTCAAAGAGGTTGAGGTCAAGGATGGAGCCAAGTGGATATTAGCGGAGGGTTCCGACGCGGCGGTCATGACACGCAGCATCCCGCTCGAAAAGTGTTGGGACGATGCCTTATTAGCCTACGGGCAGAACGGAGAGGCGATCCGTCCCGAGCAAGGCTATCCCCTGCGCTTAATTCTTCCCGGCTGGGAGGGGAATACCAATATCAAGTGGTTACGTCGCCTCGAAGTGAGTGATGTTCCCTATATGACTCGGGAAGAGACCTCAAAATACACGGATTTGCTAGAAAACGGCAAGGCGCGCCAGTTTACGTTTGTGATGGAAGCGAAGTCGGTTATCACGTTCCCGTCCGGGGAAATGAAGCTTCCAGCCCGCGGGTTCTATGAGATCACGGGTCTGGCGTGGAGCGGACGCGGGGTGGTTAAGCGGGTGGATGTATCCACCGACGGCGGTAAAACATGGCAGTTGGCTGCGCTGCAGGAACCCGTTCGTCCGATCTGCACTACACGGTTTCGGTTCCCATGGTGGTGGGATGGTACACCCGCAATTTTGCAGAGCCGTTGCGTTGATGAGACGGGGTACGTGCAACCGACCATTAAACAGCTCGTCGACGTCCGCGGCCTAAACGGTCCGTTTGGGTCGATTTATCATCTAAACGGGATACAAAGCTGGGCGATTGCGAGCGACGGGAGCGTTACAAATGTCCACCACTACTAAAGAACTAGTTTTTGCTTTCCTTGTTCTTGCCTTGACTGCCGGGCACGCTTCAGGTCAGGGTTACCGGGGTCCCTATGGCTTCGGCTCAACGCCAACGCGCGAGGAGCTTGCCGCGTTTTATTCAATACCCGCGAATGGAACGGGATTGCCTCCAGGCAAAGGCAACTACGTCCAAGGTCAAGAAGTCTACACGGGCAAATGCGTAGCCTGCCACGGCGACAAAATGCAAGGTGTTGCGGGGGCCGGCGAGGCGCTAATTGGCGGACGGGGTACCCTCACCAGCGGGAAACCGTTGAAGACCGTTGAAAGTTATTGGCCCTATGCGACCACGGTGTTTGATTACGTGAAGCGAGCGATGCCTTTCAACAGCCCGGGTTCCCTCACCGACGACGAAGTATATGCGGTGACCGCCTACATTCTGGTAGAAGCCAAGATAATTAACAAAGACGCAATAATCAATGCAAAGACGTTACCCAAAGTGGAGATGCCTAACAGAGACGGTTTCGTACCGGATCCGCGGCCTGATGTCCATGATTAGGTGACGCGCAACACGATTCAATCTGAGTAGATGGAATCAAGCCGTTCGAAATTCACAACCGGCGCATGCGGCTATGCAATTCTCGTGGCCCGTAAACCCGCGTTGAAGCGATAGACGGTGCTGCTTGACGATGTGTTCCTGAATTCTTGGCTAACGCAAAAGCAACGAACCGGATCCACCACGCCTAAATAGAGCTGATTCATGAGATGTGCAGCCTGTCGGGGTGCGACATTGCGCAATTCCGAATTTGCGCGAGTATCGATGAGCATGTTTGTGGTCAACGACACCCAAAATGTCGGTACGGGATGCAATCTTATGCTCGAGCTTTTGAATTTTAGCTGAAGCCGACGATGCTGATTGATTTTGCGAACAGCATTGACTGGCAGACTGAATGTTAACGAGACCGGTGAACCAGTAGGAGCCCCCAGGAGATGAAAGCCATTGAGGAGTTAATCTCGATATGCGAACCGGCGTTTGTAGGCGTCCTCGCGCTCCGGACTGCTTGCATTGGAATACGCTGAGTGTTTCACATGACAATCTCACTCGCAATGACCGGGTCACCTCAAGGAATATCGCGATGACCGGTCCGTTTGTGTGGGCTCGGCCATTCAACATGAGACTTGCTCCGCATATTCGGCTTTCGCAGAGAGCAACAACTTTGTTCATTCACTAATGGGGACCGGCATGACCGAACAAGCAGCCGTAAAACGTAACAAGGTAACCATCCCAGATTTGTTCGAGAAGAAGAAGCGTAGCGAACCGATAGTGCAGCTTGCCGTGTACGACTATGAGACCGCGATTATCGCGGACCGCGTCGGCATCGATATCTTGTGCGTGTCCGATACCGGCGGCATGGTATTGTTCGGGCACGAAACCACCACGTCGGTTTCGTTCGAGGAAGTCATGTACATGGCTCAGGCCGTCAAGCGCGGCTCGCAGTACGGCTTGCGCATGGTCGACATGCCTTACATGAGTTTTCATCTGTCCGCGCAGCAGGCCGTTGAAAACGCCGCCAAGTACGTCTCGCAAGGTGGTGCAGAAGTTATGAAGTGCGAAGGCAATCAGCACCATGCCAAGTGTATTGAGGCGATCGTCAAGGCCGGCATTCCGGTGCAGGGCCACATCGGCATCACCCCAATGCGTATTCCGCAGCTCGGTGGTTTTGTCGCCCAAGGCAAGACCGCGGACCGCGCCAAAGAGCTCGTCGACGACGCGTGGGCAATGGTTGATGCCGGTTGTTTCTCGATCCTGACCGAAGTCGTGACTTCGGAGGTTTCGCAATATCTTGCAGAAACACTGCCGGTGCCGGTAATAAGCCTAGGATCCGGCAATTCCTCCGATGGCGTGCACATCATCGGATCCGATTTGTTCCACCTGTACGAAAAACACGTGCCGCGCCATTCCAAGATTTACTGCGACTTGGTGCCGATCATTGAAAAAGGCCTGACCGACTATCGTGACGAGGTACGAAAGCGAATCTACCCGGGCAAGGAGCATACCGTGTACATGAAGGATAACGAGCTCAAGAAATTCAAGGACACGATCGGCTGGAAAAAATGAACTGGCCCCGCGGCGGCGAAGTATGCGGCTTGGTGGCGCTGGCCGAGGGTGCGCAAACCTGTATTGCCGATGCGTCCCGTCTAATGGCCTGTGAAGTCATCGCATAGCGCCAACGTGGGGGCGCTAACGGTGAGTGGCTGCAGCCTGGGTTAGGTCATCATGAAGCAGCCCTCGGTGTTGCTCACTAGCGTTGCCATAGGTTGAAATCGCAAAATTGCGGGCCGGGTGGCGCGCTAATCCATTTTTACACCCCGGGGACGTTTTCCCGACGCGTTCTCGGCAAAGGATTGCCGAAGTGCGAGGACAAGGCTTGAGAAAGTTCGGTGACAGTCCATGATTAGCCGTTTTTCCAAAATTATATCTTGACGAGCTTACTTCTCGCGGCGGTCGCGATCGTAGTGGGGTTTTTCATCGGTGCCGTCGGCGTGGGGGGCGTCCTGCTCATTCCACCGCTCATCTGGCTGGGCGGGCTCAGTATCCACGAGGCTGCAGCCACCGCACTGTTCTCGTTTGTCGTCACGGGGATGCTCGGCACCTGGCTGTTTCAGAAGCGCGGTTCCATTAACTGGGGAATGACCTTACCGGTATGCTCCGGCGCTGTCGTGTTTAGCTACCTCGGTGCGATGGTCAATTCGATGGTCGAGGCCCGTCCGCTTGCGCTAATCATCGCCGTCATCATCATTTTTACCGGTGCCTACATCCTGCGCCCGTCGCGGCGGAAAGACGAGAATCTCCGCGATGGCCGTGGTGCAGCACAGCGGACTTTGCTATTTGGCGTGGGCGCGGTTGCTGGTTTCGGCGCCGGTTTCTCCGGGGCTGGCGGACCGCTTTTCTCAGTCCCTATTATGCTGCTGCTCGGTTTTGTCCCACTGACCACCATCGGCACCAGCCAAGTCCTGCAGATCATCGTCAGCATCTTCGGCACCGTCGGGAACCTGCGGTACGGCTCGGTCGATTTCATGACCGCCGGGTGGATTATACTTTTCGAGCTCGTTGGCGTAGTGATGGGCACGCGTGCGGCGCACGCGGTCAGCGCCGGGGTACTGCGGCGCATGGCAGGTGGCCTGTGCGTTGCATTGGGACTGCTCATGCTGATCCGCTCGCTATAATCGGCTCATGTCGCTTGAACGCTACTTTTCCGAGCGAGGCCTGAAGCTGCTGCGGTTCGCCCCGGGCGCCACAGTGCCGATGCGCTTCGCCGACGCGTGCGCAGAGCATTGCGCCACTCGTTCGGCGGCAGGCCTGTACGATTTTTCCTTCATGGGGTTGTACGAGGTTGTCGGCCCGGACGCGCGGCAATACCTCGAGCGCGTGCAAACGCGCAACTTAGCACGGCTCGCGCAAGGCAAGCTGCAATATACGCTTTTGCTGCGCGAGGACGGCAGCACATTTAACGACGCCACCATCTGGTGTCACGCGCCGGAGCACTACTGGCTGTTCACCGGCCGGCGCAGCGATTACGCCTGGCTTCTGCAGCACCGACACGATGACGCGGCGCAACTTAAGGACCGCTCGGGCGAATACGCGGTGCTAGCTGTGCAGGGACCGCGCAGTGCGGAAATTCTTCAACACGAACTGACTGTACCGTTGCGCGAGCTGCCTTATTTCTCCTTCATGCGGGAGGATGTTGCCGGAGTTCCCGCTTGGGTTGGGCGCCTGGGCTACAGCGGCGAGTTGGGATATGAAATTATCGTGCCGGCGGAGGCCGGCGTCCCCGTCTGGCAGAAGCTGCTAACGACGGGCACCGGAGCAGCGCTGTGCGAGTGCGGTTTCGAGGCGGCCAACAGCCTGCGCGTCGAATCCGGCTATATTTTGTTTAGCGCTGAGCTTACTGTCGCGCCTGACCCTTTCGAGCTCGGACTTTCCCGGTTGGTGAATGGGGGTAATTTTATCGGCGCTGCGGCGCTGCGGCGCAGGCGCCGCCTGGCGCCGCAACGCCGACTTGGGGGCATAATCCCATTGGACGGCTTGCGCGGCGGACGAGTCGGGCTTCCTTCGGCGCAAGTCACAAGCGAAGCCTACGCGCCGACGCTCGCACGCACGCTTGCCTTGGGTGTTATTGAAGTTGACGGCGCAGCACCGGGCAGCCTGATCCGATTGACGGACGGGCGGCTTGCACATAGCGCCCGGCTGCCGTTCTACGATCCCGGGCGGGTACTGCCGCGGCAGCCGCCTGCGGTCTGACCTAGGGCGGAATGCCGGAGAAGGCGGTGCATGGCGGTTCTGCCGGCAAATGGCACATTTAGTTTAACGTGTGGGCGGAAAGTGTTCGAATTTCCAGGCCACGGCGGAAACAGCAATCCCGACTAATAAATATTCGATGCACACTGCGCCGATCAAGCGTATACGCGTCTTTGGGCGACTCGACTACGATTTCCGCCGGAAGACGACCGATCTACTTTGCTCGGGAAAACGACGACGCGCCGTCCATAAGACTTCGTCGTTATTCGGTGCGGTCACAGGATATTTCCGGGCGCGAAGGTTAAACAAAAGATAGGACTCGTCGGACCCACTCTGGAGGGCCCCTTTTACCATCGCACTCTTTATCGTCAGCGGGGCGCCCACACCGTTGCAGAAGTCCTGTGGCCTCAGACTGCCTGAAAACAAAATTCGCCGCAGAGAATTAAGCTTGCAAAATCCATTAGCGTCGAAACCGAGTGTCAGCCGCTAAGTGCGAGCAACGCCGCAGCATAGACAGGCGCCAAACTTAATCCTATTGCATCTAAAGTTGCTGCGGTATCACGCCGCAACCCGCTGCAGGCTGCGGTCGTCTATCGGCATGTTGAGCAATGCGGCCAGCACGCTCAAGCCAATGGTAAGAAACCAGATAATCCGGTATGAGCCTGAAGCATCAAAAATATAGCCCCCAAGCCACACACCAAGGAAGCTACCCAATTGGTGACTCAGGAATACGATGCTGAACAAGGTGGAAAGATATCTCACGCCAAAAATCTGGGCGACCAGCCCGTTGGTGAGGGGCACGGTTCCAAGCCAGGTCAAGCCAATGGTCATTGCAAAAACAGCTACCGACACCGTGGTAACCGGCAACAAAATAAATATTCCGATGCACAGCGCGCGCACCGCATAAATGGCGCAGAGCAGGTACTTTTTTGAAAACCGTCCACCCAAATAACCCGCCGAAAAAGAACCAATGATATTAAACAACCCGATCAACGCCAAAGCGATCACACCGGTCTTCGGCGTCATGCCGACATCAAGCAGGTAAGAGGGTAAATGCACCATAATGAACGCAGTTTGAAATCCACAAACGAAAAATCCAGCATTGAGATAGAGGAAACCGCGGTGGCCCCCGGCCTCGCGTATCGCCTGTGCAAGGGACTGCTCGGATCCGCGCGCGCTTTTCTTTTTCGAGCCGACCATAGCGGCAGAAAGCGGCACCACGATTAACGCGGTAAGAACCAGTAGCAGTAACCCGGTCTGCCAGCCAAAGGAACTGATTAGTAGCTGGCCATACGGGATCATGGCGAACTGCCCGAACGATCCTCCGGCTGAAACGATACCAATTGCCACACTTCGTTTTTCCGGTGGCGCCATTTTGCCGACTACGCCCAATATCACTCCAAACCCGGTTCCAGAAAGACCGAGTCCGATCAGCAGGCCCGCAGAAACGTCAAGCGAGAGGCCTGAAGTCGACAATGCCATCAGCGCGAGACCCGCAACATAAAGCAGGCCCGAAATTAAAACCACACGCCCCGCGCCGAACTTATCGGCGACTGCGCCAAATCCCGGCTGACCCACGCCCCAAATAAGATTTTGCAATGCAATCGCGAACGCAAACGTGGAACGTCCCCATCCCATATCAGCGCTCATCGGCTGCAGAAATAATCCGAAGCTCTGGCGAATTCCCAGCGAGATCGCTAGGATCAATGCCCCGCAAACTACAACGGTGACCAAAGTGCGTGAGCTTGTCATGGATTGATGCATAATATCATTTGCACTCGGGAATTCGCGCGAATTCGGAAGCGCCGCACTATAAGCGCACAACCAGAACCGGGCATTTAGCGAGCCCTACCAAACGCTCAGTCGTGCTTCCCATAAGAGGCTTTTCTAAGCCGGTCCGTCCGTGACTGCCAGCCACGATCAAATCTGCGCCCAATGCCTCGGCAGCGATAATTAATGCCTCGTGTGGCCGACCATCGACCACCGTCCCATCCACCGTCACCCCCTCGCGCCTCAGCATGTCCAATGCCTTTTCGACAGCGTCGCTAGCTTCGGCTCTTTGTTCTTTGCTATTGCTCTCGGCTACTGCGGAAATAACCGTGATTGGTAACCGGTACCACTTCGCGACAGCGCCAGCCACAACGGCCGCGGCCTCGCTAAAACGGGAACCATCGCTCGCGAGAAGCACTCGCTTCTTCCACATTTGCGCGTTACTCGGCACAGCCAGCACAGTGCACCGTGCATGCCCTATTACCTTCGCGGCATTTTCACCGACGAGTAGCCGCGCCATTAAACCGCGCTTGCCACGTGTACGCATGACGATGAGATCGATTTTCTGTTTCCCCGCCGCGTCGACTACCTCTATATAAGGTTCTTCGCCGAGGTGTACGCGAGTTTCGATTTCCAGGCTCTGCTGCGACGCTTGCCTGCGTAATCCGGTTAGGATACGTGCGGCATGAACCTCAGCCTTTTGCTCAAGTACTGGTGCAAGGGCCACGTATTCCGGATTCGATACCACCGGGAAAACCACAAAAAGTCGAACCCCGCCCCGACTCGCCATTGCAAGCGCAATCTGCTCCGCCCCGGCATCAAAGGTTGTGCCTTGCGTTATAAGCAAAATTCGAGAAAAGGGTGGAGTCGGATTCGCCATGGAGGAACCTTGTGCTCGCTCAGCCTCCACTACCAAACACGCCCCAGGCCGCAACTAGTAGCACGCCAAGATTTAGTAGAGTAATCAACAAATAAGTGATGTCGCGCCGAAGGGCATAAAAGGGAATTAGCACTAGAAAGCATAGCCCTGATATTCCACTTAGCACGGTAACACCAAAAAAATTGAGAATGTCGCTGTTCCCCATCAACGAGAGCCACCCCCAGCCGTGAGGCGTGCCCGTTTGGGCAAGGTAATCCTTCACCGGCAGTCCCCAGTATTTCTGCAGTTGGTCGACCGGAATATGCGCCGGAATCAGACCCAGGACATAAACTAAAAACGAAACACTAAGGATCGCCAAGCCTACCTTTACGGCAGCGTCAAGCACCCGCGCGTACCAAACGTGCTCGGGAGGAGTGATCTTTTCAGGGACAGCTTTCATTTGGCGTACTAATTCCAAATACCCAAGCCCTTCATCAAGGCACGGATTCCGGCGAACAATAAAATCGCGATTACCAACTTACGAATGGTGGCTGCATTGATTACCGTGAGGAGGCGCGTACCAATGAAGGCGCCGAGCATCATGCCAATTATCGACGGCGCGGCAATTATCGGCAGTACCGCGCCTTGGTTGATATAGACCCACGCCGCAGACGATGTCATCGATAGAACCAAGCTGCTGGTGCCGGCCGCTATTTTGAGCGGAATACCCATCACTAAATTTAAGGCGGGCACATTGGCCCAGCCCGCGCCTAGCCCAAACATCCCCGCGAGCAGCCCAATACCTAGGAACGCAACGAAGCCCTGTGGCGTCCGGTGACTTGTCCACGCAATTTCTTTTCCACTCGCTGCATCGTGAAGTATTCCGCCGATCTTCAATGCCCCAGCCAATGCATCCATGTGTCTGACCTCAGGAAACTCGGACTTTTTGGCTCTCCACATCAAAACAACTATGCCAAGCACCGTCAGGCCGAGCGCCGTGTGAGCAATCGGTCCCGGCAACATGAGACCCAGATGGGCACCAACGATGGAACTTGCCGAGACGAGTAACGCAAGTGGCAGGGCCAGACGCAAATTCGCTAAGCCAATCCGCAGCAACGCAGGGCTCGAAGCTAACGCGCTGGCCAAAGCTACCAGCAACCCCGTCCCGCGGACGAAATCCAGGTGGAATGGGAAAAACCCGCCAACAATGGGAACAAACAACACGCCGCCGCCGACCCCGGCGGGCACGGCAATAATGCCAAGAATGAAACATACCAAAAAAAGCAGTATGGGCCAGACCCACCAAGGCCATGACAAACCGGTACTACCCTGAGCTGCCGCAAAAACCGTCCCGGGCAGCAAAACAAACAGCACTATGACCACCATTCTGCAGACGATTAGCTGCTTTGGAAGCATTTTTCTCTGTGCTCTCGTGACAATCGTCCGCACCGTATGCGGTCTGGATTTCTGTCTACTTTTCTACCGGGTCGTTGCTCTATTGATGCGTTTTGAGTACGCCTCAACAAAATCCGTCGCCGCTTTGCTGCCGCGCGAGAAGGATTTCATCGCCTCTTCATGCAGAATCGACAGCGCCTGCATCTTGATTTCGTTCGATTTGTCGTTTTCAACCAGATCGAGGAATTTGCGGGGGCGCGGCAGGTCGACTTCAAGCACCGCTCGCACCTGGGTCGGAATGTTGGTCATGATCAACATGCGGTCGGCAAGGAAGATTGCCTCGTCGATGTCTGTGGTGACGAAGAAGTTGGTGCGCCGGTTCTCTTCGTAGAGCGCCGAGTAATATTCCCACATCAGCTCCTTGGTCATTGCGTCAAGGCCGCGGAACGGCTCGTCCAGGATCATCACTTCGGGGTTGTTTATCATGGCCCGCGCCAGCTCGGCACGCCGCTGCATGCCGCCCGATAGTTGCGTCGGATACTTCTTGCGGAAGTCCTGCAAGCCGATTTTGTTCAGCAGAAACTCGGCGAAATCGAGTGTTTCCTGAGTAACCTCGCCCCGCGCACGGGGGCCATACAGAATGTTGTCGTAGGTGGTCATCCAGGGGAACAGCGCGCTTTCCTGGAACAGCACCAAGCGGTCAGGTCCCGGCTCGCCAATCGGCTCACCATTGAGGGTGATGGTACCGCGCGTCGGTCTTTCGAACCCCGCCAGCAAGCGGATCAGCGTACTTTTACCGCAGCCTGACGGGCCGATCATCACGGTGAGCTTACCGCGCTCAATAGTAAACGAGCAGTCCTTTACCACTTCCCTGCTGAATTGTGTGGCGCCATAGCTCTTGCTGACGTGGCTCGCAATGATCTCCCCGACCTTGATCGCAGGACGGCTGAATTGGTCGCTGCTCATGGCTGGAGTGCTCGAGTCATCTTAAGCTCAACCACGGCGTCACGCGCTTGCCCAGCGCGCGTAGCGCCGCGCTGGAAATGAAACCGGCAATGCCGATCGAGATCATACCGACGACGATCTGCTCGTATGAACCCCCGACGTAGGAGTTCCAGATGAAGAACCCGAGTCCGCCACCACTGGTGCCGCCAATCTGGCTGCCGCCACCCGAGATCATTTCCGCTGCAACCACGACTTCCCAGGTGATGCCCATGCCGACCGCCGAGCCGACCATGATCGACGGCAAAGTGCCGGGCAGGATAAGGCGCCAGAAAATGTCCCGCCGGCTCGATCCCATCGAGCGCGCGGCCTGAAAGTAGCGCACGTCGATCGAGCGAGCGCCGCCGACGACATTGATGACGATGGAGTAGAACGCGCCAAGGAAAGTCACGAATGCGATCGATAATTCCTGCGTCGGCCAGAAGATAATCGACGCCGGCACCCACGCGAGCGGCGGGATCGGGCGCAGCACCTCGAATACCGGGAAGCACACGCCAAATGCGGTGCGGTTCACCGCCAGCAGCAAGCCAAACGGAATGCCGATGATCATCGCCGCCAGGAACCCTAACATGACGCGGAAAAAGCTCATGTACCAGCTCTGCCAATAACCGGGGTCGGGCAGCACCGCGAGCCAGGCATGCAGCACCTCCGTCGGCGCTGGCACCGCGCCAATCCATGGCAGATATGCCGATTTGAGGCCGAGAACGCTCAGCGCATGGCGCAGCCACTCAAAGGCGTCCCCTTTGATCCAGATCTTGGACAGCGAGCCGATCTCCCACAGCACGAGAAAAACGACGATCGACACGGCGCCGCGCCACAGCGACGAGCCGAACAATACTTTCGTCCGGGCCGTCATCGTCTAGCCTTCCTTTTCGCCGGCGGCGAATGCCTTCAATGCTTCTTCATGCACCGCCTCAGTGGTTTCCTCCATCAGCTCGCGAAAGCGCCGCGAGGTGAGCACGCTGTAGTCGCGCGGATGTGGTATGTCGACCGCGAGGATTTTTTTCGGCTTGCACGGGCGCGTGGTCATGATTGCCACCCTGTGACCCAGAAAAATCGCTTCCTCGAGATCGTGCGTGATGAAAAATATCGTCACCCGGTTCTTGTAATAGATCTCGAGCAGCGCTTCGTGCATTACCGACTTGGTCAGGGAGTCGAGCGCGCGGTACGGTTCGTCCAGCAGCAGCACCTTGGGATTGTTCATCAATGCGCGCACGATTTCCACGCGCCGTCGTACGCCAGAAGATACTTCGCCCGGATAGTTGTGTTCGACGCCCGCGAGACCCGCATCGGCCATCATTCCCAGCGCCTTTTCGGTCGCCTCAGCCTTGGTCAGCTTGCCCTGCATGATCGGGCCGAACGCCACGTTCTCTAAGTTAGTTTTCCAGGGAAAGAGCGCGCCGTTTTGGAACACTACGATGCGATCCGATCCCGGCTCGGCTTTGGGCTTTTCGTCGCCGCACAGCACTTCCCCGTCAAGCAGAATGCGCCCGGAAGTGATTTCGTGAAATCCCGCGATCGCATTGAGCAAAGTGGTCTTCCCGCACCCGGACGGCCCGACAATCATGCAGATTTCGCCAGCCTTGATGTCCAGCGAGCAATGGTCAACCGCCATAACCGCCGCACCGTCAGGATCGTAGATTTTGACCACGTTGTCGATGGTAATTGCGCCACGTATTGCCGATGGTTGCGTTGCTTCCGCTCGCATGACTGCCGCCATCATTGGCCTCCAAGCGCAAGCTCGCGCGTGCGCCACTGCATGAGGTAGTCCCCAATCACGCGCACTAGCGCGCTCGTCGTATAACCAACAATGCCGAGTGTGATCATGCCGATGAAAATGGTCGGATAGCGCACCGTGGTGTAGGAGGTGTTGATCACGTAGCCGAGGCCGTACTGGCCGGATACCATTTCGGCGGCGACGAGTGAAAACCACGATACACCCATCGAAATTTGTAGGCCGGTGAAAATGAACGGAAGCGCGCCCGGTACGATCACGTGCCGGAACACCTGCCAGCGGCCGGCGCCAAGACAATACGCAGCGCGCACGTAGGATTCTTCGATCGATTGCACGCCCAGCATGGTGTTCAGCGCCGTGGCGAAAAATGCGGCGAGAAAGGTCAGATAGATCACTGCCGATTCGGTGGCGATGAACATCACGATGGCAAGCGGTACCCAGGCGAGCACCGGGATCGGGCGCAGCAGCTCGAACACGGGAAACACGTACTCCTTGAACTTTTTCGACCAGCCGAGGAACAGCCCGAACGGCACGCCGAGCAGTGTTGCCAGAGCGAACGCCTCCGCTACGCGCCGGATACTCACCCAGATGTGCTTGTAGTATTCCGGCGTATAAATCGACAGACCGTAGACCGGGTTCGGATTGGCCCATTCCTTGATGACCGTCGTAAGCCCCGGCATCTCGCGAAACCGCGGCAGCTTCCAGACCTCGACCGACAAATACCAGACGCTGAGAAAAAGCGCGAACCCCGTCAGCATGAGGTAAGGACGCGGGCTGCGGATCCATTGCCTGAAGCGGTAAAGAGTGAGGTCCATGCCTTGGATGTCGCCGGCATGCATGCGGCGGTGGATTCGACGCAGTTGCGCTATCAAATCGGGCACGGTGTAATCGCGCGTTATCATGGTCGCGAAGCGACTCATAATTACGTCCCCGGCATCGGGATCCGATTCGAGTACGCGCAGCAAATCTTCGCCATTGATGCGGAGAATGTCCGTCGTTTCCTGAGATACCGCCTTGGCAAGGCGATGCGGATACTTCTCGAGAAGTGCGGCCCAGCCAAATACATCTCCTTGGCGGAGCAGCTTGACCGGCCGGCGTGCCTGCGCGCCGGGCTCGAGAGCGTGTTCAACTTGGCCTGAAACGATGATGTAGATGTCGTCGGCCTTGTTACCGGCTTCGTAAATCACAGCGCGGGCATCATAGGACGTGCGCCTGCCGAGGGCCGCAATTTTTCGCAGCAGCCCATCCGCGGCGACCTGGAATGGCATCGTCTGCTTAAGAATGGTGATCGCTTGTTCAGCCAAGACTTGACCGGCTACCGGCTCCATGGACGCGGCGACCTACATAATTCAAAGAATGCATTATCCGCCGGCGCGGCGCCGGCGACGAAGGAGCGGCGGCGCGACCGGCCCCCTGGTCTTTTCAATTAACTGGCTTGAAAGCGGAATCCGGTAGCGCCTTCACCTCTCCAATCGGCGCTTTCAACCTGCGTTCCGCGAGTACCTCCTCGGCAAATTGCGGCATGACCGCCTCGGGACGGAGCTTCGGCGTATTGATGCTCTTGACCGAATACAGGAATTCGGTCGCCTTGCTTAGCAGTTCCCGAGCCGACGGCGTGAACTCGTATTCCAGCGTGACGCGGGTCGGAGTACCACCCTCGTTCGCCGGATATTGGCCGTAGAGCGAAGCCCATAACGCTTTGTCGGTAAATCCGGTGGTCTGTTCTTTCGCCATCTTGGTGATCTCTTCCGAGTTCTTTTTGTCGGCAAGGTAGAGTTGGGCATCCAATTCGGCATTGAGCCAGGCCTTGACAACATCCGGACGTTGTTTGATCAGCTCGGCACGCATGGCGAGGAACCCGCCGTCGTTTTCATTGACGTTCACCCCCGATGCAATGCGCTTGGCGAGCCCCTCTTGTACAATACGTGAAGCTGTTGGCTCCCAAATCACCGCCGCATCGATCTTGCCGGCGCGAAAATTGCTGGTAATAACCTCTATATTCTGGTTTAAGTATGCTGCGGGAGTAACTTTTTCCTTTTGGAACACGGCTTGCGCGAAGCGGTCGGTGCAACTACCCTTGGGCACCGCCACAGTTTTGCCATTGAGCCACTTGATCGCCTGGATAGGGTTGGCGAACTTCGGCGCATCCACGCGTGCGAGGAAAATATTGCACTGATCGAACCCGAGTCCTAGGACCGCAACCAGTCGGACATCGGCGACATCCTGTTTGGTGGTGGAGACGATCGCCGGCATGTCGCCCATGTAGCCGATATATTGTTTGCCCGCCAACATGTTGTTGACGATAATCGCGCCCTGCAAGCCAACCTGGAATTCGACTGTTGATCCCTTGGGAAGGTATTTCTCGTAAAATTTTTTGTTGCGCATGATCACGCCCGACCACGACTCGGTATAGTAAGGTTGATAACCAACGACCAGATTTACCGGGTCACCGGGCTTGCCGAAATTCAGCTCGGCTGCCATCGCTGGCGCGGCGAAAACGGTGCCTGCGGTAATGAGCGCCGCCGCGAAATGCAACGGATGTTTAATCTTCATGTCGTCCTCCTTGTGGTTGATGTGCGAAATGAGTCAAATTACATGATCGGTTATTATTTGGCGAGCATCAACAAACTACAATCGCATCAAAAAACCGTTTCCTAGTTTATTTAGCTCCCGGAGCAGCTAGGAATCGCGCGATCAGCGCCGATAGCCGGCGCATGACAATATAACCCGACGCCGGATCCGACTCCAGCAGCCGTAGCGCCTGACCACCATTGATCCGCAACAGCACTGATTTCTCCAGCACGCGGGCACTGGCTATGCGCTGTGGCTGGTTCTCCAGCAGCGCGGCCCAGCCAAACACCTCGCCTTTCTTGAGCATGAAGCCTGCCGGACTGGTACGCTCGTCGCGCCCGATCTGGAACTCAACGCGCCCGGAGTCAAGCACGAAGAAATCCTCCGCCGGGTCGCCGGGCTTATACAGCATGCTGCCTTCGGCATATTCCTCGCGCTTCGCCATTGCGGTCAGCGCAGCCAGCGTGGTCTCGGCAATGCCGATGAAAAGCTCGCCCACGTTGAGCGCGCCCTGCGAATCGACATAAATCGCATCGCCCTCGACGAGCACATTGTAGACCTCGAGTGGCGCCTCGGCCAGTCCCATGGGCGTGCCGCTGCGGATGTCCCATTGCCACAGGTGCTGGTGGCAGGTGAGCACCGAGCCGTCGAATAGGCCTTCGCACAAGGGCACGTCCTGGTGCGGACAGGTGGCCTGCACTGCGAAATATTCTGTTCCACGATTGGCTACCAGCAGCTTTAGCCCGCCGTCGGTATTGCATTCCTTTATGCCGTTCGCCGGTATTTCTATTTTCCGGCAGATCATTTGTTTTGTCATCGCGGGCGTTAGCTGAACTTGTCGTAGCGTATGTTATCGGCGGTCAGCTTGGCTTCCAACAGAAGCATACGTATTGCAGCATCAACTGCCGGGGGCGGCCCGGCAAGGTAGGCGCGCAGGTTCTGGTACTTGCCGGCCATCTCACGCCTGGCTACCTCGTGCACCATACCGCGCTCGAATCGCAGCAGAGGATATTTCTCTGAGGCTGCGGGAGGCACACCCTCGTCGGAGAGGGCCACGACGATGCTCAGCTTTTGCGGGAATTCCCGGCGGAAAGCGCTAAGCTCGTCCAAGTAGAAAGCATCCTTCATCAAGCGCACGCCGAAATAGATGTAGCCTTGGTATTGTTCGAAATAGCGCTCCTGAAACGCGCGCGACAGAATCGACATCATGCCGGCGATGCCGCTGCCGCCAGCAATGCACAAGACGTTCTTGGCGAGGCTCGGGTAGAAAGTGGCCTTGCCGAGCGGACCGATCAGGCCGAGTCGCGCTCCTATCGCTTTGCCTGAAAACAGCCAGTCGGAAAAACCCCCGCCGGGTTTTTTTTTGATTACAAATTCGAGGCGCCGCGTCTGGCGATTGAAATTCGCCATGGAGTAGCCGCGCATGCCCGGCACACCGGGCGCAGCCACCACCATGAATTGCCCGGCGTCGAAACTGCACGACGCATCCAAGGCCACTTGGATTGCCGCCACGTCGTGGGTTAGGGCGCGTATAGCGTCGACTGTGCCGGTCATGGGTTTAACAGGACATAAACCCGGGTCGGTGGCGTAGACGAATTGGGGCACTTCGACGGTGACGTCGCCTCGCGCCGAGCATTGGCACATCAGAAATTCGCCCAGTTTCGGCTTGACGTATTTCTTGCCCGGTGCTTCGTGCCAGCCGTCCTCGATCTTTCCGTCGATCAGCTTGGCCTTACAGGTGCCGCAGGTGCCTGTGCCACATTCGTAAGGCAGCTCAATCTCGGCCCGCAGCCCGGCGTAGAGGATTTTCTCCCCTTCAGCTGCCTCATACTGATAGGTGCGGTTTCTGGCATTGACCTGGACACGCACGCTGGCAAAGACCCGGATCCCTAGAACGGGATGTGGTAACCGGCGCCCAGCTCGCGTGTGACCAACCTGACTACGCGTTTGAGCAGTTTGGGCGCGCTGCCGCCAAGTTTGACCGTATCATAATAGCGTCCGACGGCGAACAGCGCCGTGCTGCCGCCGTCGAGCGCGGTGCGGAACACCTGTAGCGCCGACACTACGTCGGCGCGCTCGCCCTCACAGCTGACCCTGTAGACCGTCGCATGGCGCGTCAGTGGCGAATGGTCGCTGTTATGCCGCGGAAGGTTGGTCAACAGCGTGTCCATGCCGGCCTTGTCGTGATCGAGCCAGGTCATGTCCTTGCGGATTTCCGGACTGAAAGCGGCGATGCTATAGCGGAAACTCTCGTCGCACAGCTCCAGGAACCCCTTGAAATCCTGCTCGTCAAGCGCCAAGCACGTCCGGTAGACCAGCTCTTCGATTTGCTGCCGTTGGTCCATGGTTTTGGTTTTCTTTTCAGGCGACGGCGCGAGCCGGTTCCGGGCGGCCTTCCCGGAATGGGTCGTATGCAGGGCGTCCCATGCGTCTGCTCCATTCGGCGTAGAAATGCCGCATGCCAATCTCGTCATGAATGGTACTGTTCTCCTCGCGCCCGTGGATTACCCATCGGCTGTCGGTGCCTTCGTGCATGGCGCGTCCCTGGCCGTATACCGCGAGGAGATCCTCATGCAGGTTGCGGCCAAACGGGCTCCAGATGGTATTGTGGTCGAATATTCGTTCGGCGCGTTCCTCCGGCGTGTCGCGCTTTAGACCAAGGCCGCGGAATTCAATCATCACCTTGTTGGGGCCGAGCGGCACCGAAGTATCGATGCGCAGAACCGAAGTTCGCAAGTTGTAGGTCATGCCTGGAAACAGGTCGATCAGGATCCAGCCACCAGGGGCCAAGCCGGGCCAGCCGATCTTTCTTACTTTGCTCCCCGCATAGGCGTCGTACTTGATTTCCATTGAGCCAACTGACGCATGGCCATTTGTATAACCAACGTATTTGCGGTCGAAATAGCCGGGCTGCATCATGCCGGTAATACGGTTGAAGTAGTGCAAGAAGTCGTGATAGAACTCGCTATTTGTGTCGTGCCACAGCTTATAGTTAGTGTTGATCACCGCCTTGTGGAAATGGAACACCTCCATCGGCTCTCGCATGTGCGGCTCGAGCAGGTCCAGTGCCGGGCCGATGTAATCCTTCAGAGTGCAGCTCGCATCGTCAAGGTTGACCCAGACAAAACCGCCGAAGCCGACCTCGGTCTTGACCGCGCGCAATCCGGTGTCTTCTTTGCGATAACGGTTCTGGTAGCCCTGCTCGGCGCGCGAGATGTCGATGCAGTTGCCGCACGTATCGAATGACCAAGCGTGGAAGATGCAGGTCATGCGTTTGGCATTGCCTGCCGGATCGTAGAGGATGGTGTTGCCGCGGTGCGGGCAGATATTGTAGAAGCCGCGTACCTTCGTGTCTTCACCGCGCACGATGATCAGCGGCACGCCGGTCGGATGCGTGAACAGACGGTAGTCATAGGCGCCGGGAATCTCGGATTCATGACAGGCAATGATCCAGGAACTCTTGAATAGTTTTTCTTTTTCTTCCTCGAAAATCGTCGGGTCGGTGTAAATGCGCGAATCGACGTAGTGGGAATTCGGGAACTTCGGCTTGGCAGCCCATTCCGCGGCGTTTTTGAACATGATAATCTCCTTCGTGGTAAGCAGACTTCAGACACACGACCGAATAGGTTTTACACCACGCCACGCCAGTGTGTCAACAAAACCGGCTCTCCGCCTTCAGGAATTGATTACGATCCGCGGTTTCCGATTGACCCAACCCGCGAAGTTCACCAGCAAAGACGCGAGTGTGATCCGCGCGTAGGGCCACGCTGTGACGGAATTTGAATAATCGCCCGTGAAGCGTAAAATGTCGCGGAAGTTAGTGGGCCGTTGCGATTGCTGGACGGTGGCAAATTCCCGTCGCGTATCCTTTTTGTCATCCGCGCCGCTTGCGCCCCAAAGTCCTATTAAAAGAACCTGACACGACCGAATGCAACAACTCGTAAATCCTCACGGAGGAGGATCGCTCAAGCCACTCGCGCTGCAAGGCGCAGAACTCCACGCGGAGCGCGCGCGCGCCAGGACACTTCCGCAGGTGCGCATCAGTTCGCGCGAGAAAGGCGACCTCATCATGCTCGGCATCGGCGGCTTCACCCCGCTCGAGGGGTTCATGACGCATGCCGACTGGAAGAGCGTGTGCAGTGATTATTCTCTGGCGAACGGCGTATTCTGGCCGATTCCTATCACACTCTCGGCGGAAAAAGCGAGCGCAAATGCGATTCCCATCGGCGCCGAGATCGCGCTCGCGGATCCAGAGGATGGCGCGACGCTCGCAACCATGAAGGTATTGGAGAAGTATGCAATCGACAAGGCACACGAGTGTAAGTCGGTGTTCCGGACAGTGGACGTGGCGCATCCGGGCGTGATGATGGTCATGGAGCAATCGGAGGTGAACCTTGCCGGTCCGGTGAAAGTGGTTTCCGACGGTGGCTTCAAGGCAAAGTATGGTTCCCTGTTCATGACCCCGGCAGAGACGCGCGCCGAGTTCGAAAGGCTCGGCTGGTCGCGCGTCGCCGCGTTCCAGACGCGCAATCCGATGCACCGCTCGCACGAATACCTAACGAAGATAGCGATCGAAGTCTGTGACGGGGTGCTGGTGCACTCGCTGCTCGGCAATCTGAAGCCCGGCGATATTCCCGCGGAGGTGCGCACGCGCGCGATCGCTGTGCTGATCGAGCGCTATTTCGTGAAGAACACCGTGGTGCAGGCGGGCTATCCGCTCGACATGCGCTACGCGGGGCCCCGCGAGGCGTTGCTGCACGCGCTGTTCCGTCAGAACTACGGCTGCTCGCACTTGCTTGTGGGTCGCGACCACGCGGGCGTAGGCAGCTACTACGGGCCGTTCGACGCTCACAGGATTTTTGACGAAGTTCCGAAGGGCGCGCTCGAAATCGAGCCGCTCAAGATCGACTGGACTTTCTGGTGCTACCAGTGTGGCGGCATGGCCTCGGGGCGCACCTGCCCGCACGAGGACAAGGACCGCCTGCTGGTCTCGGGCACGAAACTCAGGAAGTGGCTCTCAGAAGGCAGCGCCGTGCCGGCGGAGTTCAGCCGGCCTGAGGTGCTGGATATTCTGCGCGAGTACTATGCCTCACTCGAAGCGTGCGAGAAGGTCGAAATAAAGCTGGCGGGCCACTCGGCCCGTTGAAAAAAATGCTTCACCACGAGGAAATATGAAAGAGCACCGACAGAACCGTCGTGCGATCGATTTTGTGCATGCTCTTTGGCTCAGGCGCGTGATCAAGGATCGGTAGCGAAAGCCATTTGCCCAACCGGGTTTCCTTCACATACCGGGCTGCGCCTTTTTGCGTTTGCTGGTCGCAATGACCACTGAAGTAATCGTTGGCCGGGGAACGGGCCGGATCTTGAATTCCATCGCCTTCAAATCGCCGAATACATAAGTCGCCGGCGCACCCACGCCGGCGACCGTGCCGGGGTCGATACGCAGCGTTTCTTTCCCTTTTATGTTCCGAATGCGTTCAATGGCGGCGTGGTGTTCATGGCCGTTGCACACGAGATCGTAATCACCCGTAAGCGCCATGGCCTTCGCGTAATGCGGGTAATGCACCATGAATATCCGCTTTTGCGCCAGCGTGAAGGATCCGTCCTGACCGTAATAATGCACGCGATTTTCCGGCTTGTGCGCGAACTTGGATAAATTAAACAGGTCACCCGTGTTGTTGCCATGAACCAAGTGGATCGGCAGTCCCAGCGCCGTGATCACGTACAGCGTGTAGGGCGCCACCAGATCGCCGCAATGCAATACTGCTTGCGCACCAAGCGATTTCGCTTCAGTAACGGCCGCAGCCAGATGGTCGCGATGGTCGTGGCTGTCGGAAACGATGCAGATTTTCATTGATGGCTGTTTTCCTAAAACGAACTGCGCCCATCCGAGAACCCGTTACTGCATCGAGCAGAGCCAAGCGTCGCTCGAGACTGAGCACGAGCGGTTTGCCCCCGTCCACCGGTTTGCTCTCGTGAAATACCCGGGTTAATCACGTGCGCAATAACTCGAAGCCCTCGATGATGCGGTGGACGGGAAGTTTCGACATCGTCCACTCACGTGTCTTTGGATCATATCCCGTTCGGGTCATACTTCGAGCCCGTGATCTTGGGGGGCTCAAAGTTCAGCCCCGTCAGTCGACGATGTGGTAGACCGGCGCCTTCTCCAAGGCCCACTTGCCGCTATTCCGGTCGTAGCGAGACAGGGTGAAGCAATGCCAGTTCTCGTCATCCAGCTTTATATGATCGCCCCGATAGTAGTACCCGGGCCACCGCGTTTCTTCGCGGAACAGCGTGTGATGGGTCACGGACTCCGACGCCAGAAGCCGATGGTGCAGCTCCCACGCACGCTGTAGCTGGTGCAGGTCTTCGGCGCCCATGCGGCTCATGTCCTCCTTCAGCATGCCGAGCAGCTCGAGCCCGCGGTTGAGCAGCGCGCTGTTGGTCATGTAGTTGGTGCTGATGCCGCCGACGTATTCGTCCATGATCTTCTCGAGGCGCTGGAGACCCTGCATCGGCAGAAGATAACTCGGCGATACGGTTCCGGCGACAATCTCGTTGCGGCCGACCCGGTAGTTCTCCAGCGGCTGGTAGATCAGCTTCTCGAGGTCGCGATATTCCTGCTCGCTGACCTGCGGCTGCGCCTTGCCCATGTCCATCACGTACTTGACCGCCGCCTTGGCGGCGATGCGGCCTTCCGTGAAGGACCCCGAGGAGAACTTGTGGGCGCTGCCGCCGATGGCGTCGCCTGCGCCGAAGAGCCCGTCGACGGTCATCATGCGGTT
Source organism: Burkholderiales bacterium (assembly GCA_035518095.1). Taxonomy (NCBI): domain Bacteria; kingdom Pseudomonadati; phylum Pseudomonadota; class Betaproteobacteria; order Burkholderiales; species Burkholderiales bacterium. Next base: position 22,762 of record DATIXX010000009.1, read on the forward strand.
GTATCCCCACTGGTATTCGCTGGGGGCATAGTCTTCCGGTCCGCTCGCCCACGCACCGGAGCAAGTGGCGTGCGAGCCCATCACATAGGGCTCGGAGGTAGTGAGCTCGGGGTTGGTGTGCTTGGGATCGATATTCTGCGACGCCCACACGACCGCCTGCCCGATCGTCATGCCGAGGAAATTCTCCCAACCTACGGTCTCCTTGTGCGGGTCCTGGAAGGCCTCCTTGGTCACCATGCGAATCGGGCCGCGGCCGGCCGCGAGCTCCTTGAGCAGGGCGTGGTTACGCAGGCAGGTCGGCACCGGGTGATGGTCGATATAGTCCCCCACCAGAGCCTTCGTGTCCTCGTACCATCGCTTTTCGTACTCCTCGCCGTAGCCGTTCTCCGTGTACGTCTTCAGATGCAGGAAGTAGGCGCCGACGGGGCCGTAGCCGTCCTTAAAACGGGTCAGGACGATGCGGTTTTCCATCTGCGTCATCTTGGCGCCGACCTGGATCGGCAGTGCGTAGGCCGACGCGCTGCTCCAGGGCGCATACCAGGTCCGCCCCATCCCCTCGCCCACGGCGCGCGGCTTAAAGATGTGCGACGCGCCGCCCGCGGCGATGATCACCGCCTTCGCACGGAACACGTAATAATCCCCAGTGCGCACGTTGAAACCGACGGCGCCGGCGACGCGGTTGGCCTTGCCGCTGTCCATCAGCAGGTGGGTCACCATGATCCGGTTGTAGACCTCGGACGCGGCCTTGCGCGCCGCTTCGGCGACGATCGGCTTGTAGCTCTCGCCATGGATCATGATCTGCCACTTGCCTTCACGCTGGTACCGTCCGGTCTTGGGGTCGCGCATCATCGGCAGGCCCCATTCCTCGAACTTGTGCACCGTAGCATCCACGTGCCGGGCGATGTCGTAGCCCAGGTCCTCGCGCACCAGGCCCATGAGGTCGTTGCGGGCGTAGCGGACGTGGTCCTCGGGCTGGTTCTCGCCCCATTGCATGCCCATGTAGCAGTTGATCGCGTACAGGCCCTGCGCGACCGCGCCGCTGCGCTCGATGTTCGCCTTCTCGACGCACACGATCTTCAGATCGCGCCCCCAGTAGCGCGACTCGTAGGTGGCCCCGCAGCCGGCCATGCCGCCGCCGACGACGAGAATGTCCGCCTCGACAAAAACCGTCTTTCTGCCTCGAAACAGTCCCATCACACCAGTCCCCGCTTGAGTTGATCCGGGCGTAGCGTGGGCAATCCCCCCTTGATATTGAGCGCTTCCGGCTCGTGCGCGAGCTCCTGCCTGGTGAAGTCCTCGGGCCGCGGCGCATCGTACTCGGCTGGCCCCTTGATCGATCCCCAAGGCGTCGTGCGGATCGGCGACACAAAATTCTTCTCACGCCCGTCCCGGAACTTGAGCCGCCACGATATCGTCCCTTTGGCCTCTTCGCGCAGCGCGCGGACGCTGTGGCCCAAGGGAGCGAAGTCGGCATAACCGCGGCAATCGATGGCGTGTTGCGGGCAGGCCTTCACGCAGCAGTAACACTCCCAGCACATGTTCGGCTCGATGTTGAGTGCGCGCCGGTAGGTTTTGTCGATGTGCATGATGTCCGACGGGCAGATGTCGACGCAGTGCCCGCAGCCGTCGCATCGGGTCATGTAGACGAAGGTCGGCATGTCGTTGCCTCTCAGTAGTGCCGTGGCTGTTCGCGCGCGCTGCCGAATCGCTCAGGCGCGTCGGCGGGCGCGGGCAGGTTGCTGCGGGTCTCGTTCGCGTAGGAAACCCTTTTCTCGAAGGCCGCCGCGGGTTTGAAGAACATGTGGGCGAACTTGGACCACGGCACCGATCCGAACAACACCGTCATTGCGATCACGTACAAGGCGAGCAGCATGTCGGCCCCCGCGCTGCCGATCGCTTGCAGGAAGGCCCAGATCAAGCCCAGCGTCGCGCTGCCCAGAAGCGACAGGATGAACAGGTCCGCGCGCATGATGCGGAACGGCGATTGGCCCTCGGCGGCGACATCGGCCCGGATGAAGAACCAGAACCAGTATCCGCCGACGCAGATCATCAGGCCGCCGATCCACCACAGCAGCGGCACAATGCCGGGCGTCGGAGTCTCCGCGGTCGGGTAGCCGAACACCATGATGGCGGTGGTGAAGAAGTAAATCAGGAAGCCGTACATGGTCAGCAGATGGGCGACCCGGCGACGCAGGTTGCAGAATTCCCCCGATGTGAGGAAGTCGACCACGCCGGTCTGGATGGCGATCACCACCAGTTCGCCGCGGCCGACCTGCTTCGCCCCTTTGCTTTTCGATTTCCGCCAGTTATCGAAAAAATACTTTGCGCTTCCCTTGTGCACGATGTCGGCCAGCGTCCCTGTCGCAACCAGCACGATCATGACGACGACATAGGCCTGCATGACGGCGGGCGGTATGGACGCCGAAAGCGCGGCAAATGGATTGCTGGTGAGCATCATTGGTCTCCTCGCCGTCCCCCGGGGTTCTAAGCGTCGCGCGCCGAGCCCCGGCCTTTTATCTTCTTCAAATAAATATACTCTACATTTTTCCGCGAGCAAAATTTCAACGTCCCGGACGACTTCTTATGCTCCGAAAAAACTTTTATTTGCTTCCCCAGCTTTTCAAGCAAGACAAACATCTGGCCCGGTGGGTATTGCAAATTTGCCGCACTCGCGATGCCGTCGCGGCAGGTATTTATTTGCGGCAAAGTAAAGTATCAAGATCTGGTGATTCGCCGCTTCAAGCAGCAGATGCAAACGGGGCGTCAGGTCTTGCAATCAAAAAATCCATACCGGGGGTCAGGCCTAGCGTTAACGTACTGATTTCTCATGGTTGCGTACGGCACGACTCACGCTACTGTAATGTACCCCAAAATGACGAGCGATCTGAGGTAAGCGTGTAATGGCCCGTTTGAAACACCTGCGCTTACATCGCGGACCGCACCGACCACCAAAGCTGATTGGACGTCTATTGACTTACATTACGAGGACGATGGAGGAACGTCCGTCCAGCGCTCGAATGCGTCGCAGCAAGCGTCGGCGGAAAGGTAGAGATCCCTTAGGAGACAGATGCCGTCGTTGCTGCGCACCGAGCCGTACGCGGAGCTGAGGATGTTCATGCCCTTGAAGACCGACTCCAGATACCGCGGATCGTTACGGAAGTGGCGGCAGGTCAGGCATTTTTTCCGATTGTCAGGCATGGCCTGGGAATCTCGCTCCTGATAAGGGGACGGCGCCCCCGTGAAAAGGGGGGCGCCGTGTCATATCCCAATAAGTACCCTGCGGCTTAGTGGCCGCCGAGTTTGGACCAGAACTCGTAGAAGACCATGGTCGACAGGATGAAGCCCAGGATCACGTTGACCACGGCACCCGAACTGAAAGCCCAGAAGTTCTTGCCGCCGGCGGCCGCCAGCTCGCGGAAGCGGGTGGTGAGGCCGATCGAGAAGAAGCAGAACACGAAGGCCCAGGTCCTGAGGTCGAGGATCGGAACGGTCAGGACTGGCTTCACCAGCTTGTTGTACTCAGCCGCCCCGTAGTAGCTGGCGATGGCGGTTATCAGAATCGAGGCGATGGCGAAGCCGATGACGAACTTCGGGAACCGCCACCAGATCTCGCCGAGCTGCGGCTTCTGCCCCGTCTTGACCTCCCAGCGCGTCGTGGCGATGAACGCCATGACGAACGCCCAGATGCCGATCCAGATGTCGCGGCCGACCACCTTCATCAGGGTGAAGGCCTGGACCGCCTGCTCGGGCGTGCCGGCGATGCCTTGGACATGGCCGGCGAGACTGCCGTAGGACGAGGCGGCGGCAAAGCCGGCGGCATCGGCGAACTCGGAGGTGCCGATCCACGCCCCGGCGACGCCGGTCGGCAGGCCCAATGCCCGCGACACCAGCGGCAGGAAGAAGACCATCGCGATGGCCCAAATGACCACCAGGGTGATGGCGATGGGCGCATGCTCTTTCTTGGCTCCCACGGCACCGCTGATAGCGATGGCGGCCGAGATGCCGCACACCGCGCCACCGGCGCCCATGGTGGCGCAGAGCTGCCGGTCAACGCCCAGCTTGCGGCCGACGAAGTAAATGACCAAGAACGTGACGATGGAGATCAACGACGCCTGGAAGATGGCGATCGGGCCGGCCCAGACGATCAGAGTGAAGGGCAGGGTGGCGCCGAGCAGCACGATCCCCGTCTTGATGTAGTACTCCACCCGGAACCCGGCATCCATCCAGCGCGGCAGGCCGATGACATTGGAGATGATGAGGCCCAGCACCAAGGCCACCAGGGGCGGTTCCAGGTTGTAGGTGTGGGAGTATTTCCACCCCCAGAGAATCATGATCCCTATCGAAAAGACGTAGATGAAGATGAACGACGGGATGAACTCGTTCAGCTTGTAGCCCATCGCCTTCACGCTGATGCAGAAGATGATTAGCCACATGATGAACTGGGCGATGTATTGAGGGATTTTCGCAACGAAATCCGCCCACAGTTGCCCGAACGACGTCCAACCGCCTGGCGTGACGGCGATCCACTTGATGCTCGAGCCGCTGTAGAAGAAGAGGGTCGCGACGACAATGATCCCGAGACCAAGCCAGATCGCCCACCAGTCCTCCTTCAGGTAGAGCTCGTTCCAGCCCTTCGCCTGCGCGGCGCGCGGCTCCTCTCCGGCTTCGTCCCACGCTTCTTTTATTGCCATTTTGGTGTCCTCCTTACTTAGCTTTGTATTTGAAATACAGCCTTTAGGGATTCTTGTTTTGTGTGCCTAGCTCATCTATTCCGATGCAATGGTCCCATGAAGGCTGGTTATTTATCTAAGACTGCCAGCTCTGCCCATACCGCAAAAGATCCGGCATCTGGCACCCAACGACGCAAGCTATCACGAAGTTTGTAATCATGATAACCGAAAATTTTTCCTGCAATGCAGCAAAACCGAGGGCTTACAGAACGGTCTTTAATCCGGCAATTCTGCACATGGCGCACGCGGCTGTAGGCGCTAAGACGGGTGAAGTCGCCCCCCTCAAGCCTATCGGAAATCAGCGCCATAGCACCCGCGCAAAATAAGGCGTCAGGTCGCGCGTTAGCGTACTGATTTCTCATGGTTGCGTAAGGCGCGACTCACGGCACTGTAATGTACCCCAAAATGAAGAGCGATCTGGGCAAGCGTGTAATATCGTGGATGCGCTTAGAGCGGCGTAGAATCAAACAGAAATTCGGTCCCACTTTTGACCCGCTAGTTGCAGAACAATCGGAAAAGTAAATGACAGCCTAACGAGGAGGAAAACATATGCCCTTGGTGACGTTAACCGTTAGAGAACCAAAATCGGGCGCCTTTAAATCGGGCGTTCTAGATGCAGTGCATGCGTCGCTGATTTCCGCCGGGGTGCCGGCCACTGATAAATTCCAGCGCGTAATCGAGTTGGATTGCGACGACTTTCGTTTTGATCCCCAGTATCCTGATCTGAAATCCAGGCGAAACGACGACTTCGTGCTGATAGAAATACTCTGGTCTGTCGGGCGAAGCGTCAAGGTAAAGAAAAAGCTGCTTGAAGAGCTTACGAGCTCGCTGTCAAAGCAGGGCCTTGACCCGGATAACATAATGGTGGTTTTTAAGGAAACGACTTGGGAAAACTGGTCGTTTGCCGGCGGGCGCCTTATTCACACTTGAGCCGCTGCGCTGCGAATGCCCGCATACCAGGGTCGCTCTTTTGGGATACTTTTTATTGGCGCGGCAAGAAAAAATAGCCGGCCGCCGGTCTGGCATCGGCAAATCATTCTTATCCGCTGATGTAACCCAACGCCATCCCGTGGCTAGTGCGCCTTCGGACCGGCGGCGAGGACCTTGCGCAAGTAAGCGACCAACCGGTCACGCTCGGTCTCTTGGCGCATCGCCTGAATGTGTCCGGCGCCGGGCACGATCCACAATTGCTTCGGTTCCAGCGCCGCGTCATATAACTGCACAGCGTCAGAAACCGGAACGATTGCGTCGTCGTCACCTTGAATGATGAGTAGAGGGATCGGACTAATCATCCTCACGGCAAGCAGTGGACTATATCGGTCGTCCACCGTAAGCGACGGCACCCATTGTAACGGCCAGGTGATCCAGTGATCGGCGAGTTCTTCCCGGGCGATCGCAACGTAGTCGGCGAATGTACTCTCGATCAGGAGCGCGCGAATGTGATCACGGTACGGCGAGTGCGCAACATTGTACACGGCAAGCGCGCCGCCCAGGCTCTGGCCGTAAAACACGATCCGATCTTTTTCGACGTCGGTGCGCTCGAGCAGCGTCTTCATTGCGGCGTTGATGTCTAACTGCGCGCCGTCCAGGGTGGGTTGGCCTTGGGACGCGCCGTAGCCGCGATAGTCGAAAACAAAAACATTGAAACCCCGCGCGGGAAGCCACGCGACGTTGGCGACGTGGGTGCTTATGTTCTCCGCATTGCCGTGCAGGTGGAGAACAGTGCCCACCGCGCGGCCTTTCGCCGGCAGGAACCAGCCGTAAAGCTCGAGCCCGTCGGCCGTTTTAAAACGCACCACTTGGTAGGCGAGCCCGAGCCGGTCGGGTGTGAGCACCTGAATTCGGTTCGGTTGAAAGAAAAGCTGTGTGCATGCGGCCAGCAACGGCATTGCAATAGCCAGCGCAAAGGAATTTCTCATGTTCAAAAATAATGGTCCAGTGAGAGCAGCACGGTGTTCCACGACTGTTTTTCCTGGTAATCGTGCGACAAATCGAGTTTTAGTGCCCAGTTTGTCGAGAGCGTGTAACGCTGCCGCAGTCCGGCGCTCCAGGCGGTATCGGTGTCCCCGGTGAAGAAGCGCTGACTACTTATATAGAGATTGGCTCGCCAGCGCGACGTAAAATCGGTCAGCACTCCAACGTTAGGGCCGATGCCCAGCGCATATCCATCCTCGAGGTTGCCGTTAATCTGAGCGGTCGAGTCCAGGAAAGCGTAGACGGTGGTATTTCCCCGGAGGGAATCCGGCACGGTCCAGGCGAGACCCGGACCGCCATGTACCCCGAATACCAGCGGCTCGCTGCCGCCTTTGATGCGCCGGCGCGCCCAGCCGACATCGATATTCCAGGAAAGCGGCCGAAAAAACTCGTTTCTAGGCGTAATCGATAATATGTCCACAATTGTCAGGTTCTCAAGCCTCGTCCCAATTCCGTTTCCATAATCGCGCACCGCAAAATCGAGGAAGTCGATTTGCGCACCGCGAACATAGCCGCCTTCCGGATCCATCAAGTCGTGATAAGCGACGCGACCACTGAGCTCGACGAAGTCCGCGCCAGCGTGGCTGCCGGCGCCGAGCGCGACGCGTGACGTTCCGTGGCCTTGGTCGGGGCGCACTTCGGGCACGGGAACGGCTGGTTCGTTGGTCTCTACCCCGAGTCGGCTGCGTTCCAAAAGCAATGTGTTCGCCAATTCTCCCGGTTTCTGCACCGGGCTGTGGCCGGTTATGCGCAGATAATCCAGGTAATCGTAGCTTACCTCCAGAATGCCGGCCTGGTCGGCTCCAGGCAAGGCAACGAATCCGGGATCTATCGTCGAGATGAGTCCACCGCTCATTTCCTTGACCAGCGTTCGTTGGTCTGGATTCATAAGCCCTAGCCGGTAGCTGATTATCGTCGCGTTCGATGGCCGGAATACCGCGCTTTTCAGCAATCCTTTCTGCTTGACCACAGCACGTACCGTGTCGGAGGGAATCGCCCACCAGCGGAACCCGCGGGTCAGGTCGAGATCGGGTCGCGCAACTTCCAGCAACTCGAGCAGATAATACGAGCAGTTTTCGTTAAAAAAGTAGTAATTGAAATTAATAGGCCCAAGCTCCCACGCGTGCATCAGCAGCATGTTGATTTGTTCCGGCGTCAGATTGAGTTGGTACTCCCAAATATCGCGGTTCTCAAGATCGTTGTATTCCCGCACTTTGAGATAATACGGACTGATCGAGAACCTTCCTGGGTAGACCCCGGTAAGTCCTTTGATTGCGAACACAACGCCGCTGGTCTCGTTGGTATTGGCCGCGAAATTGATTGTGTAGGCAAGCAGCCGCGTTTTCTCGTCCTGATCCTTGGCATCGATGCGCAGCAGCGTGTGGCCGAACATCGAAGACGGATTGTTGAGATAAGCTGCCGGAAAAATCAGTGTGACGCCCTGCGGATTCAGCGCGTCGCGCCACGCGTCGAAGCGCTTGCACGTCTGCTTGCGCATGCGCCGGGAATCGAAGCCCAGTTGCCGGTCAAGCCAGGTATAGCGGGCAATGAAAGCGCACTGGGGGTTTTGTACATCTTGCGTTTCCTCGACGTCGGAAAAAAAGCTAGCGAGCGTCGCTTCAAGCTCGCTTTGGGGATTGGTTTTTCCGTCGGCCGCGAGAAAAAAACGCGGCGAGTCCGCCAGGCTGTGTACCCCAGGGCCCACTAGATTGCTCCTGTAGTGCAACAGGCGATGCCATTCCGGGCGCTCGTAAAGCCGCAAGTCCCTTGACCGTGCAATCAACTCATCCAGATACTCTCCCGCCGCCGCGCCGGTTCGCGCAAGTAAGCAAAGGAGCAGACAAAGACTCCACCAACGCCGTGGTGGGACGCACATCGGGCTGTCAGAAGACAAAAAAACACCCCGTGGTCTTCCACAGGGTGTCTCTCTGTAAAAAAATTCCAGCTATAAAAACTTCAGACCGACGCAGCGTATTGGGCGAGTTGTTGATCCGAAGCAAGGACGTTCTTGAGTTCTACCACGATCTGCTCGGTCGAAACATTCTCGGATGGAAAGATGCGAGAAAAGTTTTCCTGGAGAACTTGATTAAACTTCGCGCGATCCGCGTCCCGGACCCCGATCAGGTGGGCAAGCGAGTCCAGCGACTCCCCGTTGCCGGTCGACATATCGCGGGCCAGGCGCTCCTTGTTGCCGTCGATAAACATGGCGGTCTTCCAGGTTGAGGTCACCGCGCCATCTTGGGTACAGCCGGAAGTGCCGGAGGAAATGCCGAACGTCTGGTTGCCGGTCGAGCCGTTGGTAGTCGCGGCAAAGATCTGTGGCGGTACTCCGTGCTGGCCTTCAAACAATTTTGAGCCCCAGCCGCAGCTACCTACGTTGTTTTGCGTGTCGGCAAATGCAATTGCGGGAACCATAAATAGAACAGCAATGATGATTTTTTTCACGATAATTCTCCCAAATAATTGAGGCAGGAACCTAACCTCGCGTTGCTCCTCTTAAAACCAGTGCTACTTATACGAGTGTCATGCGGCACTGTCAACTGCCGCTGGCGCCCTAATCGTTATCATTAAATCGACTCCAACCTGTTGTTTCTCATAAGATTGAAGACGTGAGTCCCGAATTGTAGGCCTTTACACCGCGGGGACTTGTGAAGCAATTATACAAGCTTTTAATTCGCCATCAGCGACACACCGCATATCTTATTTGCACAAGCTATTCGGCAGGGGAATTCCGGTACCGGCCAAAAAACCTGGTCGTTTGCTGGCGAGCGTCTGATTCACACGCGAGGTCCTCTGACCCTCGGTTGGAGCGCCGGCGCTGAACAACAATGCAAGTTTTCAACGCAACTTTAATGCCGGCGCGCCGCCAAAGAGCGCAAGAATGCCCCACACCGTTAGTGCCATGCCGCTGCAAAAATAAAGCACGAGAAAAAAGTAAAATGCCAACGGGTTGTCCGTGCGGTTAGGCCGGTAAGGACGAAAGTAAGCAACGCCTGCGGGCAGCTCGCCCGAAAGATGGCCCCGCCACGCGACCACGAGCAAAAGAGCGCCCATGCCTATAAGAAATAACGAACCAAGCACGCGGTCCATCGCCTTACTCCTCACCCGTGCCGATGAAGCGGCGGGCGATCACCAGTCCTCCGATGATGACCAGGCTGACCACACCGTAGATCAAAATTTCGAACGGCCACAAGTTGTGCGAGGTCGGGTCGCGCGAAACGCCGAAAATGATTCTCAGCACGACAAACGCCATGAGCACCGCAGGAACCGCCGCAGCGACACGCCAGCCGCCGTGCCATTTCCACAATGCCCACGCCGGAACGGCAAATCCGGAAATCAGCAAGCCTAGCGCCAGCAGCATGAATCCCACATAAAAAATTTGACTTCCGAATGATATCGGCTCATTCATGCGTTTTTCATAAGCCTGCTGCTGCGAAATTTGCTCTTCATGCCGCATCTCATCCACCCAAGGTTCCCGTGTCCTGGGTTCCGGAACCGCATCGGTACCGATGATTTTCACCGGATAACTTGCGGCTACATACTCGCCCCGTGACCTGCTGCCTATACGGATGCGGACTTCATCCACTTGCAATGGCCCGTTGAGTTCGAACCAGCCCAACGCATAGCCTGAGCCCGAGTGCGGGAATGAAGCGTTGGACTTCGCGCTAACCTCCTTTCCCTTGAAAAAGGGTCGCGCCCAAATACTGATGGGCTCGTCACTGGTGAATTGGATGCGAACGTAAAAGGATTCGTTACGGCCTAGCGTAGCCTCCGCAGGCGGATCGGTCGCGACGACTTTCACAAGCACTTCCGCCTGCGCTCCATCCATAGCCGCAAAACAGGAACCAACCAACGCCAGAAAAAATAAATAACGGTGCATGTTGCCCCCTAGAAGTAACAAGACGGACTAAATCCCGTCCTTAAAAACTTCAGCTCTGATTTTTTCTTATGACCACTTTCTTGCTGCATGCGTCACATCCGCGGAATTGTTGGACGAGAACTTGATTGTTGGGTCGGGTACATTACGAATGACCTTACGGCCTAAGACTTTGTCGATTTGGCTTGTGTAATGACTGAATCCAACGCGAGGATCCCCTCGTTGATTTCCGATAGGGAAATTTCCAAAGATGGCGCCAAAGTAATGACGTTTTTGTAATAACCGCCTATATCGAGAATAAGTCCCTTGGTCGCGCTACCGAGTTGTAACTCTCCACTCAAACCCAGTTGAAACATTTGATCTGCTAATCGACGATTTGGCGTGAATCCATCGGCCTCGCAAATCTCCATGCGTAATGCGAGACCCAAACCGTCGACATCTCCCAATTCAGGATGCTTCCGTTGCATCTCCTTCAGGCGGCCCAGGAAATATCGACCTTTCTCTGGGACCGAGGTACCGTAATCGCCTTCCTCGAATATCCGCATTACCGCCAGTCCTGCGGCGGTTCCTAATGTGTTAGACGAGAACGTCGAGTGGGTTGAACCCGGGCCAAAGACGGACGGGCTGATAAGTTCCTCGCGCGCCCAAATTCCAGACAGAGGATTCAGACCATTTGTAAGTGCCTTTCCGAAAACGATGATGTCGGGTTGCATGTCGAAGTGTTCCATTGCCCACATCTTCCCGGTACGATAGAAGCCCATTTGAATCTCGTCATCAACAATCAGGATGCCCTTTTCCCGGCAAACCCTTTCCAGGCGTTTGAAATAGCCTTGAGGAGGAATAATGTATCCACCAGTACCCTGCACCGGTTCCACAAAAAACGCTCCGAACTCGGAACGGCCCGTCTTTGGATTCCATGCGCCGGTATACTCATGCTCAAATAACCGTTCAACTTCCCAAATGAAATAATCCTCGGCATCGCGGATGTCATGGCGATACTTTGACCGGAACACATACGGAAACGGTACAAACTCTGCGCGGTCGGCAAACTCCCCAAATGCCTCCCGATAGCGGTAAGAGGATGTTATAGCGGATGCCCCAAGAGTTCTCCCGTGATATCCACCCTGGAAAGCCAGCATATGTTGACGTCCCGTACTTTTGCGGACTAGCTTCAGCGCGTCCTCAATAGCTTGTGAGCCTCCGACATTAAAAAGAACGCGCCCTTTGAGTCCGAAACCCCGCTCAATGCTATTACAGATCATCTCCGCCAGTTCGATTTTCTCGCGATGGAGATACTGACAAGCCAATTGTGGCAAGCGATCGATCTGTGCCTTTAAAGCTTGCGCCACTTTTGGGTTTGCGTATCCAAGATTAGCCGCGGAATACCACATCTGGAGATCGAGATAGCGCCGGCCGTAAGAATCAAATAGGTAACACCCCTCGCAACGTTCGAATATTCTCGGGTCTTCGGCATAGTGAACAGTATCTCCGTAGGAGCAAAAGCGCCGCTCTTTGTCTAATAACAGCAGTTCTTGCTCGCGCACTGTTTGAGTGTCCAAATCGTTCGACATAGTGTCCGGGCTTTCTCTTTAGATAACAAAATATGGTTGCAGCATATTTACTTAAAGACTATTATTCGCGCTTTCGATCACCACCGCAGCATGAAGTTTAAACCGAATACAAGCGTCGATCGCCATGGCTGTTGAGTGGGCGTCCCTGCTTGACCAACAGCCAGTCACTGTTACCGGGGATGATCTCACCCTTGCTGGAGGCCAAAAAGGCTATATCTTGCTGTTTCACGGGCTTACCGGTTCACCTGCCGAACTGGCCTATGTTTCCCTTTACCTGCATAACAGAACAGGCTTCTCGATCTGGTGTCCGCGACTTGTTAATCACGGACAGCCGCTGGGTGTGCTGGCACGCACGCGCTGGCAAAAACTTGAAGAGTTCGCTCAAGCATGCTTCAAGCGAGCCCTTACCGAAGCTAATGCTGCTGGACTCCCACTGTTCGTCGGCGGACTTTCCCTCGGGGCCATTCTCGCGCTGCAGCTTGCAGCGGAATACCCTGAGAACGTATTTGGCACAATTTGCCTCTCTCCCACACTTTTCTACGACGGCTGGAACGTCCCGTGGATTCATAAGCTGATTCGGATAGTCTCTTATACACCACTCAAATACTTCGCATATTTCCGAGAAGAGCCACCATATGGACTAAAAGACGAGTTTCTGCGAAAGCGCATGGCCCAACAATATAGCAAGACCTCGCTTCGTGACAGCAGCGATGTGGCGAATACCGGCTATGCGCACTTTCCAGTGCGATTGTTCTGCGAAGTTCGCCATCTGATTGCAAAATGCATTCGCTCCCTTAATCGGGTTGTTTGTCCCGTTCTACTGGTCCAAGCCGAACATGACGATGCCACTGGCCCCGCTAATGCGGAATTCATTTACCGGAAAATCAAGTCGAAGCATAAAGAAATTGTCTTGCTACATAACTCTTATCACCTCGTTACAGTGGATCTGGAGCGCGCGAGCGTAGCAGCAACAATTGCACGGTTCTGCAGCTCAGTTACGTAATGTCGGCGCGCTCTTTGAAACCGGGCGTCCACAGTTCGGTGGCGACCTGTGAATAGACCCGTCCTTTTCCTCGATTTCGATAACACCATTACCCAAGGCGACCTGCTCGACGCCGTTCTGGAACGGTTCTCGAAAGACAATTCATGGCTTGAATTGGAGGACGCCTGGCGTAGCGGCAAAATTTCAACCCTCGAATGCCTGCGGGGCCAAGTTGGAAATCTAAAACCATCTCGCACGGCAATCCTCGAGTTTGCCGTCACCATTTCTGTCGATCCGCATTTTGTCCCGATCGCTGACTGGGCAGCCCGATCAAATGTCGATTTGATCGTGCTCAGCGATAGTTTCACTGCGCTAATAGACGCGGTGTTTAAACACCATGACATTCCCAATGTTCCCGTATTTGCCAACGAGCTGAAATTTTTTGCAGATCGTGTCGAAGCTGAATTCCCTTACCAAGATCCGTCGTGTGCGAGGTGCGCGCATTGCAAAGCCCGGCAAATTCGCAAATTCCCAGGGCAAAGGACGATATTTGTCGGGGACGGCCTTTCTGACATCTGCCCCGCCAACATTGCAGACATTGTATTTGCAAAGGATTCACTTGCCCGGCATCTCGCTCAATCCAACAAAAAGTTCTTGCCATTCCATTCCCTGCAGACTGTCCTAAATTTTCTATTGGAAGAACATTCCTGAATCGGACGTTTCCGATATTCCCTTCCCACGAGCAACTGCTTCCGCCCTGTAATTAAGATCAACGCAATCCTGGATTTGACGAGTCCTTTGTCAGTCGGGGATGCCGCTGAACAAACCTTTTGGCAATGAGCACTGCGTTCGTTCCGCCGAAGGCGAAGGAATTCGACATGACTGCGTTGATATCGAGTCCTTTGCGTGCGGTGTTTGGTACGTAATCGAGATCGCAATCGGGATCCGCCTCAGAATAATGGCAAGTCGGGGGAACAGAACCCGCATTCAGGGTCAACAGGCTGGCGACCATTTCAACGGCGCCCGCAGCTCCCATCAAATGCCCGTGAAGTGCCTTGGTCGAGCTAACCGGAATATTGTGAGCAGCGCTTCCGAAGACCGCTTTAATAGCCGCTGTTTCGACAACGTCGCCCAATTGCGTCGCGGTTCCATGGGCGTTGATATAACCAATATCCGTAATCGCCAGCTGCGAGTCTTCTATCGCTGCCTTAATCGCCCCGACTTGTCCCGCCGGTGATGGCTTTGATATATGGCATGCATCGCTCGAAATGCCGTAGCCGGCGATCTCTCCCCAAATCTTCGGTTGTCGCACTATGGCTGTCTCCAATGCCTCGAGGACCAATACCCCGGCGCCCTCGCCAAGCACCATACCGGTTCGTCCCTTTGAAAACGGTTTACATGATTGTTCTGGGAAATTAATGTCTGGCTTTGCGAGAACCCGCAAAGCTGCCCACGCCGCGACCATAACCGGAGTCACCATTGCCTCAGCGCCACCAGCAAGCGCGACGTCTATATAGCCGTCGCGTATCGCGCGATACGCCTCACCGATCGCCACGGCTGAAGAAGCGCACGCAATGGAATAGGTCATGACAGGACCGCGAATTCCATAACGCATCGAAAGATGCGCTGCGGTCGCGTTAGCCATGGTCGAAATCACCGTCAGCGGGGGCATGCGTCCATCACTGTTATCAAAAAAACTCCGGTAACCGGACTCTATAGCGTTGGCTCCTCCTATCCCGCTACCGAAATACACACCCGCTCTACCCGCTTCCAGAGCCGTTGCGTCTAACTTGGCATCGAGTACAGCTTGTTCCGCCGCGGTTAGCCCGAATTGGCTTACGCGGTCGAGACCAACCAATTGCGGCTTGGTAAAATAAACCGATGGATCGAAATCGACAACCGTGCCGACCACCTGTCCTGAGTCACCGAACCAACGAATTCCGGAATGCCCCGCAAGAAGGTTTGCAAAGAACTCATTCGCTGTGTTCCCAACGGGCGAAATGACGCCCAAACCGCTGATGACGACGCGCCGGCTATTCTTTGTCAAGTCGGGCTATAGGATGGATGCTGCCTCTTGACCTCGGAGTCGACGAAAGCGACGAGCGCACCGACCGTTTCGAGGTCTCGTGGCACGTCTGGCAGCGTGATGTTCAATGTTTTTTCCAACTCGAACACGTATTCGAGAAAGGCTAATGAATCGATCCCGAGAGCATCAAGCCGTTGGTCCAGAGCAAGCTGCTCTTTGGCGACCCCGAAGTTCTCTACAAGCAAGCCCAGCATGATAGCAATCGTCCGCGATCCAGTGGATTTTGGTGCAACATTATTGCTGCGCGTTAGGGTTTTCACTATTAAGGTTCTCCATCGCAGCGCATTATGACAGCCGTGCGCAGCGTCGACAAGGTGTTGCAAAACCGGTGCTTTGACTGCGATATCGTCATCTTCTACGTTCGGTGTACATAAGCTGCACTTGAGCTATCGGGATCTCGTGGAGATATTGGTCATGCGTAGCCTCAGCAGGCGGATCAGTCGCAACCACATTCACGCGCACCTCCGCCTGCGCGCCACAGATCGGTGCAAAAAATGAATCAATCAACCCCAGAAAAATATATAGCGGCGCATACTCGTCCCTAACATTTCTTTATGCAATTAACCAAGTCTGACCGCATAGTTTACCGATATTTAGGCCCATCGTTCACAGACAAGATAAATGTTAACCAGATTAATAATTACGATTGCGAGAACCATTAGGTAAGATCCCCTTAACCAACAGGGCCAGCAGGACTTGGGTAAATTAATTCCTTCTTCGAACGTCTTAATGCGCCGGAGGAATCTTCTTGCGTCGCAGTGATCTTTTAAGCTGAGCACGCAAATGAGAAATACGAGCGCAGCAGCAGCCAACATCAATACGTGCAGTTGGTCAGATGAAACTTCAGTTACTTTGATAACGCCGTAAAGGAAACCGGCCTCGACTGTGGCCGCAGTTTGGAAGCGACTCCACATCATAAGGTCTTGGTAACGATAGAACCCGCAGTCCTGCTTGTATATTTCTACCTTTCTGTCGTCGTTGCTCATTTGCCCCTCCCACTGCGATCGCTCGGTCTTGTAATGCTTTACCGCCCTCCGAGCCACCTGCAAATACAAAAAGGGTCGGAGTCGAATGATTTTTCATCTCAGAATTGAAAGGTCGTTGCTTGACCACAGATTCGCCTGCTTATGATACCCCTGTGAGGTGCCAAGCAGAAAAGCACGGGCGGGCGAAGTGAAGCGAGCACTGTCTGAGCGCGGCGCGAGTTGCGCAGCGCCCGCTGTGGCTGAGGAGCGCAAGGGTAATTCGGCGAACCGGGGTGCTGCCGCGACACGGTGAGCGAAGTTTGGGGTGCGGGAGCAGCTGCATGAGAGCATCATTTTACAATGTATCTTGCGGCAGCTTGCGCTCCTACCCGCTCCACGCTTCGCGAGTCCGAGTCCGGGGCGTCCTTCTCTTTGGTTACTTTTTCTTGGCGAAACAAGAAAAAGTAACCAGCCGCCGGCCTGCAACCAGCATAGCTTTTCCGCTTCTATTAGTATCACTGTCTTCCAACTCGTCGCCGCGAAATCGAATCTACTTCACCTCACGTCATCTAGAGCTCAACCGGTTTCCAATAACCAGTGAGCTCCAGATATCCTAACCCGACAACATTACCGTCTCGCAATGCCCGCACCGCACCTTCCCAATAAATCGTTCCGCTGGTCTCGCGGGTGTCGTTCTCCTGATCATCCATCAGCGGCTCGACCGCCAATTCGAGATCAGCTGCCCTTATCAACCATGATACCGGGTAACTCGTTCCAGTTTGCGGAGAACGCCATTCGCGGCGCGGCATGAAGCGAATTTCGGAGGGCGAATAGATTTGCACCGAGCCGTCGGCGCGACGCAAAGTGCCGCCGGCCCAGAAGCTGCCTCCTTGCTTGTTGCGCATGCGGAAGGCCATCAGCGCGCCGCCGTCGTCAAGGTTGATGCCGACCCAGTCCCACCCTATTGCTTCTTTAGCCATGTAGCTCGATGACCACTCATGGTCAAGCCAGGCGCTACCGGTGACCGATATTGGCTCCCCCTCACGCACGAGTGTCCCCGTCACCTGGAGATGCGGCAGACTGTAATAGTAGCTGGCAGATTCAGGCGCGGGCCCTTTGCGGCTGAAACCGTCCTCGCCCTCAAGCAAAGGCGGCTGGGTTGCGACGAAGCTGAAGTCAAATGCGAAATCATGCGCCGCCAGCCGCGCGTGATACGAGTTGTCTTCCTGCACCAGTGACCAGTCGTCTATCCAAACGCGGGTGTGTCCTTCGTCCGCACCGGCCAGACCGAAACCGGCGCGCGCCGCGCGCTGTGCGCGGATCAGCCTTCCTACTCGGGGATCGCTTAAGGCAGCATGCGCGATCAAGATGTGATAAGGCGCGAAACTGCTCGGATTTTTTTCCTTGAGCTCCGGCCGCGCGCGGAAAAACGTAATCTGAAAACCGAGCGGCTGCGTTTTTTCATTGAGCCAGCCCGTGATGTACCACCACTCGACGCGGAAATCGGGGTGGCTTCGTTCATCGCGTGGGAAGCGCAATCTGTAACCCGGCACCACGGGGGCGAAGGGCTCAATTCCAGAGCCGTGATACGCAAGTTGTGCAAAAACTTTTGGCGAAGCCAGCAAGCCGGCCAAAAGAGTCAGTACGCGTCTCCGGTTTGGCAATGGCTTCATAACTTCGCTTTTCATCCTTCCGCTTTCGTTCTCGCCTTTCTACCAGTCTTCACGTACTGCGCGAATAACGTCGTCCTTCATGGCCGCGCGTCCGCTCCACACGGCGGTTATTGCTGCAGCCGCGATCAGGATACTTGCCAGCGCGGCAAGCGGCAGCCACGGCACATGCAAATCCATGCTCCAGTGGAATGACTGGCGGTTGATGACGAAGATAAGTATCAGGCTCACCGTGCAGCCGCAGACGAGGCCGAATCCCACGCCCAGCAGCGAAACAATTACTCCTTCGTAACCAAGCATGGTCCCGATTTCACGACGTGTCATGCCGAGATGCCGCAGCACGCCGAATTCGCGCCGGCGCGCGAGGGCCTGCGCACTGAAACTTACGCTTACGCCAAACAACCCAATCAGGATTGCAGCCACCTCCAGTGCGTAGGTCACCGCGAAGGTGCGGTCGAAAACAGAAAGCGACGAGATGCGCACTTCGCGGGTACTCGCGATCTCGACCCCGGGTGCGTCCGCAAAACGCTCGCGCAGCGCGCTTGCCGCCTGCTGCAGCGGCACATCGCTCGCGACCCACAGTGCCGCATCATTGGCGAGTTGGTCGCCGGTGAGCTGAATGTAAAGTTTGCGGTCTATGATTACCGCGCCGGTCTGGCGCGCATAATCGCGCCAGATCCCGGCAACGGTAAACTGCACCGGTTTGTTTCCAATCGGTAGCCGAATCTCGTCTCCTACCCGCCAACGATACAAGTCGGAAGCAACCTCGGAGATCCACACCGGCGGCGGTTGCCCGCTGCGCGGAACCACGACACGCGAAACCAACGCCAACCTCTGGGCGGCGTTTTCCAACGGCAGCGGGCGCGCGATGAGCATAAGCGGCAGGCGTTCCGGCGAAAGCAACATGTTTTGGCCGCGCAGAAATTCCACGCGTTTGATCCCGGGTGTGGCGGCAATGCGCGCCTGGTCCGCGGTCGAGAGAAAGGCGGTTTCACCAAACGGCGCCGAGCGGAGTAACAGGTCGGCCGGAAGCATGCGCTCGAGCCACGTCTCGAGCGATATCCGGAACGAATACACCATGATCAGCATTGAAACCATCAGGCTGAAGCTGATGACGATAACGGCAACGCACAGCGCGACCTGGCGCGGGGTTCCCTGCAACTGAGCGACTGCCAGCCTGCCGGACGCGTACCTTGGGTGTGGGAGGAACCGCAGCAGCGCAGCCGCAAGGAGCGGCATGATGAGCACCGCGCCGAGCAGTATCATGGCAACGGCGCCATAGCCTGCAAGCGGCAAACCATTTATCGGTGGGGCAAAGCTTGTCGCCAACCCCAGAGCCACTAGCGTAATTCCGATGGTGGCGGAAGGCACCTGGTTTACGCTTTCCTCCTCGTCTCCAGCGTGCAGCGCTCGGGCGGGCGGGCGTCGCGCTGTTTCCACGGCCGGCGCAGCCGCCCCAAGCACCGCAAACAGGACTCCGAGCACGAAATAGACAGCAAGCGTTTCTGGCTCCAAATGAACGTTTCCGGTGACGCTGTGGAAATATCCCGCCCCTAGATCCGCACCGAAGCGCGCCACCGTGTAGGCGGCGGCAATGTAGCCAAACACGACGCCGCACGCTGAGCCGATTACGCCGATCACCGCTCCTTCAGCAATCAGTAGTGCCGCCAGGCCGGAACCCCTAACACCGAGAGCGCGCAGCAACGCGAATTGAGTGCGCCGTCTTAGCTGCGCGAGCACTTGGGACGAGAATACGAGAAAAGCGCCGGTGAACAGCGCAATCAGTGCCAACATGTCTAGATTCGTTCGATAGGCGCGCGAGAGACTCGCGTCGCGCTTCGCGTCAGCGTTGGGCGTGGCGACTTGCACGCCATCCGGCAGCTCGCGCTGTAATACCTCGCGGAAACGCCGAACATCGGTTCCCGGCTTCAGCACCAGATCCAGGCGGTTAAGACGTCCAAGCCGATCGAGTTTCCATTGGGCAGCGGCGATGTCCATCACACCCAGTCGCTGCCGGTAGGCGCGTTCCGGCAATAAACCGATTACATGAAGTACAACGCTATGCGTGCCGACCTGCACTTTCAGAAAATCGCCGGCGTGCAAACCGAGCCATCGCGCAGCGGAAGGACTCAAAAATATGGAATCTGCCAGAAACAAATCGCTTACCAAATTTCGTTTTTCCGGCAATAAGGCGGGCTGCACCTGGAGCGCGCGTAATGGGTCCAGTCCGATGATTTGAAGTGCGTCCCGACGGCCGGCAAGCGGCACTTCCATTTCGAGCGCGGGGTTCACTGCCCTGACCTGCGGCATACGAGCAACACGTGGATAAAGCTCCTCGTCGAATCCAGCACGCGGTCCACGCACCACGAGATCAGCCTCGCCCGCGAGATGGTGCGTAGCCAGTTCGAACTCGTTTAGCGCCGTGGCATTGATGAGGTGCACGGCAACACCGAGCGCGGTGCCGAGGGCAATGGCGACAGTTGCGAGAAAAGTCCGCGCCGGGTTATCAAGCCATGCGCCGAATATTGTCGCGCGCAGTAATAAGAGACGACCAATACCCGCTACCGATCCTGCTGTCTTCATCGGTTATAAAGTTGAAGGCCTTCCGAGGAAAGCACATAGACGCGTTCCGCGGTAGCTGCTGCCACTGCGGAATGCGTAACCAGGATGCCTGCGCCGCCTTCGCGCTTCACCTGGTCTCGGATCAGGGCGAGCACCTGAATTGCGCTCTCCGAATCGAGATTGCCAGTGGGCTCGTCGGCCAATAGAAGCACAGGCTTGTGCACCAGCGCGCGCGCAAGGGCGATCCGCTGGGATTCACCGCCAGACAGCTCGCGCGGATAGCTGTTCGCCGCTCGCGACAAACCAACGGCGGAAAGCATGTCGGCAACGCGCACGGCGCTTTCGCCGCTGGAACTGCCATTGAGCACGAGCGGTAACGCCACGTTCTGTGCCACGGTGAGATGGGGCAACAGGTGGAATGCTTGAAACACGAATCCCATGCGGCTGCGCCGCAGTAGCGTGCGCGCAGTATCGTCCAACTGCGTGAGTACCGTGCCAGCGAGAGATACTGTGCCACTATCAGGCATATCCAGTCCGGCAATGAGATTAAGCAACGTGGACTTGCCAACACCGGACTCGCCCATGATTGCGATATATTCGCCGCGGGCGAGATCGAGATTCACGCGACGCAGAACATTGCGCGGCCGCGCGCCAGCGTATGACTTGGAAAGTTCTCGTATGGTCAGCATATCTTCACTGATCATCGGCATTCATCCGAGCATACTTCGAATGCGAATGTCGTGCCTTCTAATCCATCGTAACGCTTCTTCATGGAAAAAATGAAAGGCCAGAGGTGTACCTTCTTCAGCGACGCCAAATCTCAATTTCATTCAAAAAAAACTTGTGTTTATGATACCCCTTGTGAGCAGCCGAATGAGGAAGCTCGTCCGAAGTACGATTTGAGAAAAGTAAAGTCATGCAATATCAAACGCCGGGTTGAACTTGTCAGTTGAACTCCTGTTAGCCTCAATATTGACTCAAATCAATCTGACAGCTCCGCGCTTGGCGCATCCTATAATATATATCCTGAATTACGAGCATGAACACAGCAGCTCTTCCAGACGCGTACTTCGAGCACGGCGCCGATATCGGGGTCGTCGGCCGCGGCACAACCATGGAACAGGCTTTTGAGGACGCCGCGCGCGCAACTTTCGCCGTCATGACCAATCTTGAAGCAGTGCGGCCCATTGAAACGGTTAGCCTGGAACTTGAAGAATCCGATAACGAGCTCGCGCTTGTGCGTTGGCTGAATTTATTACTTGGACTTGCGCGAGAACGCGGCATGGTGTTCAGCCGGTTCCGTCTCGAGCATAACGGCGCTTACTGGCGCGGTAGTGCCAGTGGCGAGCCGTGGCGCCCGGCCCTGGAGCGGGGAGTGGAAGTTAAAGGCGCGACTCTCACTATGTTGGAAGTGAAGAAAACCTCCGACGGATGGGAAGCGCGTTGCATCGTGGATGTGTAGATCATGGATCTTTCCCGACTGCAACAACTCAATCAGTGGTGCTGGACCATTCCCCCGTCCGCCGGAGAGCAGCGGGGTGACGTTCGGATCTACGGCAGCCGCGAGCTGCTGGCGGCGATGGACGACAAAGTCATGGAGCAAATTACGAACGTCGCGCGTTTACCCGGCCTTGTGGGCGCAGCTACAGCCATGCCGGACGCCCATTGGGGATACGGCTTCCCGATCGGCGGAGTTGCAGCTTTCGATCCCGAGCTAGGCGGTATCATTTCCGCCGGCGGGGTAGGCTTCGATATCTCATGCGGCATTCGTTGCCTGCGCACCAACCTCCAACTGACGGATGTGGCCGGCAAACTTTCCTCACTCGCCCGCGGCTTGTCGGAAAACATTCCCGCTGGCGTGGGCGAAGAAGGTGAGCTTAAGTTGAATACCACTGAACTGGATGAGGTGCTGAAAGGCGGCGCCCAATGGGCAGTAAAGCGAGGCTACGGCACCAAGGCCGATTTGGAATACATTGAGGAGAACGGGCGAATGGCAAATCCCGTTCCAGAAAATGTTTCCACGCTTGCTAAGAAACGCCAGCGCGGCGAAATGGGCACGCTCGGCTCAGGTAATCATTATCTTGAAGTGCAAGTGGTGGACCGCATCTATGAGCACCAAGCCGCCGATGCTTTCGGGCTGCACGAGGGACAGATCGTAATCTCGATTCATTGCGGCTCACGCGGCCTGGGTCACCAGATCGGCACCGATTATTTGGTTAGCCTGGCTAAAGCCGCGTCGCGACTCGGCATCAGCCTGCCGGACCGTGAGCTCGCATGTGCGCCGATCAGCTCGCCTGAAGGAAAGGAATACATTGGAGCAATGAACGCTGCGATGAACTGCGCTCTTGCCAATCGCCAAATCCTCACGCATTTGACGCGGGAAACGTTCAGGCACGATATTCCGAGCGCAGTGCTGGAAACACTGTTTGATGTCTCACACAACACCTGCAAGCCCGAGATTCATGATGTGAACGGAAGCAAACGCCTGCTCTATGTCCACCGCAAAGGCGCGACCCGTGCCTTCGGTCCCGAAAATCCCACACTTCCCGAACGCTACAGAGGGGTTGGGCAACCCGTGGTTATCGGCGGAAGCATGGGAACTGGTTCCTATATTCTCGCCGGCACCGCAGAAAGCGAGCATCTCGCTTTTTCTTCGGCAAGTCACGGCGCGGGACGTGCGATGAGCCGCCACCAGGCGCTCAAGCAATGGCACGGCCGGCAACTGGTAGATGAACTGGCGCGCGACGGCATCTTGATTCGCACCCGGTCCATGCGCGGTGTCGCCGAAGAAGCGCCGGGAGCGTACAAGGACGTCAATCAAGTTGCGGAAGCGACAGAACAAGCCGGACTGGCGCGGCGCGTGGCTTTTCTCCGCCCGAAGGTGTGCGTAAAGGGATAAGGATTCCGCTGCCGGCATTTCGCGCATGATGGGCCCGGAAAATACTTTTTTTCTTGTGTTCACTATGAGCTTGGTCTTGATCTCGGCTACTGGAATTTGAAAACGAACCAAGCTAGGATACGCAAAAAACTGCTGCTTCAATTTCTCGCGCCCTGCTATGACCGCTAACGTAAAACGTAAACTCGCAGCGATTCTCGCGGCCGACGCATACGGCTACAGCCGCATGATGGGCGCCAACGAGGAACGCACGCTTAAGGTGCTCGCCGCGCATCGCGGCGTTATCGACGGGATCATTGCTCTGCATGAGGGCCGCATTGTGGGTACTGCCGGCGACAGCGTGCTTGCCGAATTCGAAAGCGCGGTAGAAGCGGTGCGTTGCGCGGTCGAAATTCAGGATGCCCTCAAGACGCGCAATAACTCGCTCCCGGAGGACGAGCAGATGTCGTTCCGCATCGGCGTCAACCTTGGCGATGTCATGGTTTCAGGCGACGACTTGCACGGCGACGGCCTAAACGTCGCGGCGCGCCTGGAAAGCATCGCCGACCCGGGCGGTGTGTGCATCTCATCGTCTGTTTACGATCAAATCACCGGCAAGCTCAATCTCGGTTTCGTCGATATCGGCAACCGCGAGCTCAAAAACATCAGCCGACCAATTCACGTCTACAAGCTTTCCGGTACAGCACCGGTAAAACCACTCGCGCCTGCCGCAAGTAGTACCTCCCGCCGGCACTCATTGGCGGCGGGCGCGGCCGCTTTAGCCGTCGTCGCGGCAATCGTCGCCTGGCAAGCGGGATGGTTACCGCACCCCAGACCCTATGGCGAAGAACGCGCGAAAGTCAAGGCCGAGCTCGCAAAGGCCCGCGGCGAGGCCGAAGAAGCGCAGCACCGTGCTGAGACCGAGGCGGCGGCCACTGCCGGGGCCAGACGCGAGCTCGAGGAGCAACGCGCAGCCGAGATGAAAGCTAAAGCTGAAGCCGAGCTCGAGAAAGCGCGCGCGGATGCGCAAGAAATACGGCACAAAGCGGATGCCGAACTCGCTGCTGCAAAGTTGAAATCGCAACAACCACCGAAAGCTGCCGAGACCTCGAAGAAATCCGGCAACGCTGTGGTTGCGGCACTAGCGCCGATGTCTGCCGGTTCATCGAAGCCGTCTTCGGCCGCAGCATCGAACTATGACGGCAATTGGACTGTGACGCGATCGTGCGATGCTTTTGAGGAACTTCCGTCGCAGGTAAATAGCTGGCCGTTTACTGCATCGGGCGGCGAGATCATCGTGACCCACGGCCAACCCGGGCAGCCGGGCTACATTATCGTTCGCGGCAAGCCTGGCGAGGATGGCAGCCTTGTGCTCGCCGGCAAAGTCATATCCAAAACAGAGCGTCATCTCGGCAAGGAAGTTCCCGCTTATTTCGACGGGCGTTATGACGGTGAACGGTTCGTACTGAAAGGACACATCGGCCGCCGTGCGTGTGCTTTGGTCCTTGCGCGCGCCGGCGGCTGAAGCGTCTTCCCGCTCCGCTTTTCTGCTCCCGCAATTTGCGTCCGGAACCGGACGAATCTGTCAACCTGAAAGTCTCGAAGGCGTTAAATCTACTGGAGCGCCGGACCACGGCCGCTCCGCCTTAAATTTCTGCAGGAGAAGAATATGTTTAGACGTATCATGGTTGCATTTGTGACTGTGTTCACACTTGCCATTTTGCCCTCGGTTTTCGCCGCGGACCCAGAGATGCAAACTTCGCCTGCCAAGGGCGAGCGTCACCCTGAAATGAGGCATGCGCTGCATGCACTGGAACGTGCCAAAGGCGATCTGGAGCACGCTGCACACGACTATGGCGGACATCGTGAAAAAGCGCTCGAGCTGACCGAGCAGGCGATTCAGGAAGTAAAAGCGGGATTGGCTTACGATAAGAAGTAGCAAGGCTTGAGGCTTGCGTTCACGGTATCAATACAGAAGCTTGTTCCCCGACCAACGTAACTTTTTCTGGAGGTTTTTATGCATAAAGTAATTTTTGTTGTGCTCGCGATGTTTATGTCCGGCGCAGTGCTTGCCCAAACACAACCGCCGGCCGCACAGCAACCCAATCAAGCTCAGAATTTTCAGGAGCGTAAGCAGCACATACTGGAGCGCATGGATCAGAGGATTGCGGCACTTCAAAAAGCCAGGGATTGTGTATCGCAAGCTCAGGACAAGGATGCAGTCAAGGCATGTTTTCCTAAACGCGAAGGCCATCACGACGGGGGCAATTACCACGATCGGGGTCAGGGCAACAATTAGTATTTAGGGCTTCGTTCCGACCGGTCCAAGGCTTGCAGTCGCGGGCCACGCCATCTTGCGAAAATGCGCAGAGCGCGCTTATTTAAGTAAAGTTCATCTTACAAGGACCGGCGGCGCGCTAATTCAGTCCACGAAATCAAATTCCGCGATGAGCATGTGATGGTCGGAAGCTGGAGTCGGCTTGACCGCGTGGCTCACGAGCCGAAGATACTGATTGTAGAAAATATGATCCAGCACATAAGGGCGGCGACGCCACGTAATCTCGTCCGTCTGCACCGTCTTAAAACCTGCGTTTGCAAACTGCCGCACTAACGATTCATGCTTACTGACGTTGAAATCGCCCCCTAGCAGCGTGGGCCCGGTCGATTTTCGCAGCTGCTTAATCACGAGATCGCGCTGAGACGTTTGCTCCTCGGCAGATGGATTTAACATAAAAAACGCCAACAAGTGCGTGTTAAACACTGCGAGCTTGCGTTTTTGAATCGCAGTCTTTGCGCCGATCAGCAGCCGATCTGTTGGCGTTCTTTTTTTGCCTCGAAAATCGAACTCAATCGCCGGCGACGGCAGGTCCAATGACATGGTGTTACGCAATGGCGTCTTCGAGAAAATCGCGAGACCTATGCCGAACGGCAATTCGCGCGGATCAATTTGTTTTGCCAGAAAAAATCCGTCATAGCCTACGAGCGCTTTGCGCAGCCGCGTATAATTGCGCGGAGGGTTGTGCTGTACGCCAAGAGGACGCACCTGCTCGACTTCCTGCAGCAGCACGATGTCAGCATCTTGGCTGCGGATTTCTGCGATAGTAAGGTTGAGGTTGATGGGCGCGTAGTCGGGATAAGCATCATCCCAACTCTGTCCGAACTGCATGTTGAACTGCAGAACCTTGAACATTCCTGTTCTGATTATGATTTGTTGGCGCGATTATAGCATTAGTCTAAAGCAATGCATCCAGCACGTTTTCGGCCGGAGGCTTCTACAATTTGACGTCCGAGCGTCGCCCGCCGACCGTTCGCATCCTCGGCCCGCGTCCCGTTCCATCGCGCCGTGCATTTGTAGCAAGATGCGTCGACAAACGCGTGCGCGGCACATTTTCCTCCATCGGAGTTCACACGTTCGCTCACGCAAAAAGCGAGTGATATGCATTTCGCTAACCCGGCTCTTCCATTCCCGCATCGTTCCCGTCAGCGGGCTCTATGAGTTCGCCTTGGTATGAACGCGGGGACGGGTCGATCCAAATGCATTTTGAGGCTCCGCATGGCCTTGAATCTTTTAGTGAAAATTTGTTAACTGACTATGATCCGTGTAATACTTATAAAAAGCGCATATAAAGATAGGGTAGAAATGTGAGTCAACTCACATACTTATTTGTCCTGGAGGCCCATAGTTTCGATAGCAAATCGTCGAATATTAGCTCTTCCGGTTCAACAAAAAAAAGATCCTTTCAGACGGCAAAAAGTTATTTGGTATGGCTCGATCGCGGCATGCTCCATTGCTTGGTTTGAGCCGGACCGGACGAGAAACGACACTTCGCTATTTTCAGAGAGTTTTAGAATTTTTATTAACACTATTACTTATAGGAACTTTTAAGCATATTAGCGGCACATAGCTTACGTTACTCATCCTGTAGCATATTTTTTATAAATGAATTTGGGGGTCATATGAAACAAGTACGAGGCTTTACCTTGATCGAGTTGATGATCGTGGTAGCGATCATTGGCATATTGGCTGCGGTCGCGATTCCGGCCTATCAGGACTATACGGCACGCGCCCAAGTGTCTGAAGCGGTCGAACTGATGTCCGGCGGCAAAACGCCGTACGCCGAGTGGTTTTCCGACAAGGGCACTTGGCCGACGTCAACTTCTTCGGTCATGGGCAATACCATCGGCAAATATGTTCAGGGTGTGCAACAGCTTACGGCCCAAGGAACGACGGGCGTGCTGCAAATCATGGCGACTATGAGACAGACTGCCAGCAAGCTCGTCGCTGGGGGAACCTTGCTTTTAGAAACGCCTGACGGCGGTAAAACCTGGACCTGCAGCAACACCGGTGCTAATTCCACAATTTTAGGAAAATACCGTCCTTCGGCTTGCCGTTAGTAGCAACTGATCTAAAAAAACCCGCCCCGCTTTTGGGCGGGTTTTTTGCCTCCATCAAAACCTGATTCCGAAACTGCACCAGCGTTCGTTGCTCGCTTGCGCGTAAACGTGCTTAGACTCTGCCAAGTCACGTTTACCGATCGCACCACGTAAAACAGTTACCATCGCCAACAAGTTATTACGCCGCGATTCATTTATCTCATAAGCTCATGCGAGCGGTATGTAGCCTCGCGACTGGAACCAAGTTCAGCCCTCTCCGCAATTTACTGCGCCTGCAAGACAGCGGCGTGTCGAGTAAGATTGATCCCGCCCCTGGCTTATTGTCTCGGTAACATCAGATTACCCGTCCGAAAGTTATGGTCGATGCAAAGTGGCGTTCGCAGGGGGGATATCAACCGGCAGATTTTGGATGTCTGCGTGCATGCGCTAAGATGAATTCAAAAGCAAGACCCGGAGTGTGCCAATTTCCATCCACAGCTAAATTTCAACCGTCGACTATGAAGACCGTTGAAAGGAAGCAAATGAACATGTCCAAAAAAGCCAAAATGCTTGCGGCGGCGACTGCGAGCGATGCTCGCTGGGCAGCCGTGTGCGCCCGCGATCCAAATGCGGACGGGCGATTCTTTTACTCTGTCAGGACTACGGGTGTCTACTGCCGCCCGTCTTGCGCCGCGCGCCTTGCCAGGCCCGAAAATATTGAGTTCCACCTGACTGCGCAAGACGCTGAGCGAGCCGGATTCCGGCCCTGCAAGCGCTGCAAGCCGGACCAGGTTTCTCTCGCCCAGCAGCACGCCGTAAAGGTAGCCGAGCTTTGCCGACTCATCGAGAGCTCCGAGCAGGTGCCTAGTCTAAATGAAATGGCAAAACATGCCGGAGTGAGCCCCTTCCACCTGCATCGCGTCTTCAAATCGATTACAGGCTTAACGCCCAAAGCATACGCAGCGGCGAATCGCGCCAAGCGCGTCCGAGCTGAACTGGACCGGAGCAACACGGTAACCGAGGCGATTTACGGAGCAGGATACGGCTCCAACGGTCGCTTCTATGAAAAATCGAACGAGATATTGGGCATGACGCCGACCAACTATCGCGCCGGTGGCGTCGATACGCAGATACACTTCGCCATCGGTGAGTGTACGCTCGGCTCCATTCTGGTCGCCGCAAGCCCGCGTGGAGTGTGCGCGATTTTTATGGGCGATGATCCTGACAAGTTAGTGCGCGATCTGCGGGACCATTTCCCGCGAGCTAACCTGATCGGCGGCGACGCAGAATTCGCGAAGCTGGTCGCTAAAGTAGTGTGCGTCGTGGAAGCTCCCAGGCTGGGACTCGACCTTCCGCTCGATGTGCGCGGCACCGCATTTCAGCAGCGGGTGTGGCAGGCGCTTCGCAAAATTCCCGCGGGCAAAACCGCAAGCTATGGCGAAATCGCAAAGCGCATCGGTTCTCCCAAATCCGTTCGTGCCGTGGCCCAGGCATGTGCGGTGAACGTGTTGGCGGTGGCGGTCCCCTGTCACCGTGTCGTGCGAACTGACGGTGGGCTGTCGGGCTACCGCTGGGGCGTCGACCGCAAGCGCGCTTTGCTCGATCGGGAAAAAAATTGAGATCTCTGTCCTGCGGATTGCTGGCTTTATCGGTGCTGGTTCGTCCACAGGCGCGGGCGTCGGAATTATTACCACCGGGACTTTACGCAGTCACCACCGAGACATCGATGCCGAACCTCGAGGAAAATCGAGGGTACGCCATAACCCACGAGTAGCGCTGTCTAATACACCAGGAGCTCTGTTCCGCATTCCCGATCCTGCATCACGAATCATTAAGGGGATGCAGGCTCGACAACGAAAGCCGCCGCGAAGATACCGTTTCCTATCTTCTAATTTGCAAAACGGACACGGCACCACGGGAGCCGCGCACTGGTATCTCGGTTCCGGCCAGATCAGGGGCACGCTGAATGTAGAACTCAGTGGCAAGAACATGACTTTCATTATCAATGCATCATTGCCAGATCTTTGGGTAAATGTCCATCCGAGGCGACGTAGAGTTTCCGGACAAAGGAATTGAAACCATTGTTTCCCGCGGCAACGGGATTCTCACGCGCCGAGCAACCTGTTAAGCAAAATCATTCCCTCGGGCCAATTGCCGAGTTTGGCCGCGCTTCCGATGTGGCCACGCGCGCCAAGGAGCACGTAGTCTGCGCCCCATGCCGCCGCGAATTGTCTGGAACGCTCCACGGATACTCGTTCATCGTTCGTACTTGCAACCACAATGCTTCTAAAAGGCAATGGCTGCAGCGGCATGGGAGAAAACCCGACGGGTCCCGGTGGAAACGCCGCAGCATCGACATCGCTGGGAGCCACTAACAACGCGCCGTCAACAGGCCCCGAGTAAACCGCAGCCCAGTGCGCGACCAGACAGCAGGCAAGAGAGTGTGCAACAAGAATGGCAGACCTGTTCTCACGCATAATGGTTTCATGCAAATTCTTAATCCAGTCGCGGGCATCCGGTGTTTCCCAGTTCGATTGCAGGACGCGCTCAAAACCAGGATTCGCTTGTTCCCAGTAAGTTTGCCAATGATCAGGACCGGAATTGCCGCGGCCCGGTAAAAGTAGGATGCGTGGGCGAGACATAATATTTGTTAGGGTGGCT
This sequence comes from Burkholderiales bacterium, assembly GCA_035518095.1. NCBI lineage: Bacteria > Pseudomonadati > Pseudomonadota > Betaproteobacteria > Burkholderiales > Burkholderiales bacterium. The sequence goes on from DATIXX010000009.1 coordinate 53,089, forward strand.
ATCGACTCTTTATAGAAGTACCCGCAGCAAGCCGCAGGCACATTTTAAACATCTTAATACCAGTCGTTTGAGTTTAAGGGGGTTCTTCAACACGGGCAAATCCAAGCGCTCCAGGCGCAAAGACGTCAATCAGCGAGGCGCGCAGGGCCAGCGCCTAGTAATTCACAGGTCACAATTCCTTTAAATCCCTGTCATATTCTTCGGTTACGCTGCGAGCGATTTTCAGGTAATACTCGAACAATTAGCGGCAACCCATCAAACATATGGTGATATTCGAATGCTAATTGGTGATAAAGATAAGCCTTTTGTCCGACCCTGCAACGATGGCGCAGAGGAATCGCCGCAGACCATGACACTTGAAACTGAGCTCGTAGACATGCGCCCCGATATGCGGGCTGCGCTGAATATTGTGCTGGGCTGCCACGGCCACTCGCCCGTTCCGAATTCTCAAATCTGGGAATTGGCGGATTGGAATCCCAGCGCCCTTGTACACGCGTTGATGAGGGATTCCCAATACTACGAAATCGCCGATCGGTCAGATCTCATTGCAATACAGTTGTGGAACGTGTTCCTCATGCGGGAATGCCAATCCTCCGCTCTGATGCCCCAGGCCGCGCGTGTCATAGGAGCGTACCAATCCGCGGCCAACCGGATTCCGGTAACAAGCTCGTATCCCGTTGACTTTGCTCAAGCTGTCCTGGAACGGTTTCATCTTGCGCAATGCACCGTAATTCGTCCGAAGTATGGTGAGCACGTCGATGCAATTCGTTACGGTTGGCATGCCGCAGGGATTCGATTGCGCTATCCCGGAATCCTCGCCAATACTTGTGGTCCGAAGGAATACGGCGAAGCGCTGCAGGACGCGGCGTAGGAGCGGCCATGCCCACAACATGGCACCAGTACATCGAGCGGTCGTCCGGGCAGGTTCGTACCGAACGATTTATTGGCGACGAGTCGGTTCGCTCCTTGTATTCCGCGGCGCGGGAACATGCACCCGTCATTTTCAAGGCGCTAACGAGCCGTTTCGCGAACGATTTCGTGGCCACTTTGCAGTTCGATCTGCCATGGGTTACGCGCTGGAGCAGACTCCGTTCGCTACTTGAACGCGCGGGACTCCGCCCGGACGAAATGGTAAATCCCCCGGACCGGCTTGTCAGCCTTCGCGACCTGTTTGAGCGACAAATCCGATTCTGGGAGTGCCGACCGATGCCAGATGATCCGGGCTGCGTGGTCGCGCCTTCGGATTCACGCATGCTCTGCGGCGAGCAAGCAGGCGGGGCCAGTCTCCTGATCAAGCAGAAGCTGCTTGGACTTGGTGAACTACTCGGCGTCAAAAGCAAGTGGGGCTCTTGCTTCGCGGCGGGCGCGTGGGCCGTCTTCCGTTTAACGCCCGAGAAATATCACTACAATCATTGTCCGGTCACGGGCGAGATTGCCGATTTCTACGAAATCAAGGGGGCGTTTCACTCGTGCAATCCAATCGCGGTCATCAAAAATCCAGCTGCGTGCGCGCAGAACGGCCGTTCAATCACGGTTATCGATACCAACGTGTCGGGCGGCAGCGGAATCGGATTGGTCGCCATGATTGAGGTGGTAGCGCTAATGATTGGCGAAGTGCACCAGTGTTACAGCGCGGAGTACTATCTTGACCCCTGCCCGATCAAGCCCGGTATGCATGTCAAGCGTGGAGCAGTCAAGAGCCTGTTCAAGCCTGGCAGCAGTACCGTGGTCTTGTTATTTGAACGGGATCGCGTGGAATTCGATGCAGACCTGATCGCCAACCTGCGCCGAAGAGACGCGACGAGCCGCTTTTCCGCAGGTTTTGGCGAACCGCTCGTGGAAACCGAGGTAAATGTGCGCGCCTCGATCGCGCGTGCTTTGCCCAGCCACGACAAGACAACCGGCTTTAATTCTTCTTGAGCACGACATTCATGGCTGCATTCCCTGACGAATGGTTCCTTCTGGCAGTAGGAAGCGTGTTGCTAGTACTGCTTGCCTGGTGCTTTCGCACGCTGCCGCGTGAACGGTGGCAGTTTGTTGCGACTGTTCCCATCCACAAAAACGCCGACGGCTCCTGGTCGGGAGTAAATCTTACGTTTTACGGGCTGCTCTTTGCGACTGCGCAGGCCATCGCACTGGCAATCTTGCTGTTGCTGACAGGCGCAATAGGAATACAGATCGGATCGCTCGGCGCCGTCGTTCTCGTATTCGTCCTGATCGTGCTTCCGAGCGCCCGCTGGGTTGCTCGGATCGTTGAGCGGAAGCAGCATACGTTCACAATTTCAGGAGCGACCTTTGTCGCGGTGTTGGTCCTGCCCCTTTCCGTGGAGGCGCTGAACTTTTTGCTACGCTCGACCGGCTCCACGCAAATGCCGCTGCTTCCGGTAGTGTCTGCGATGGCGATCGCGTATACCATCGGTGAGGGACTCGGCCGCAGTGCCTGCATAAGTTTCGGATGCTGCTACGGCAAACCCGTGGATCAGACGCGCGGCATTGCACGCTGGATATTCGAGCGCATCAATTTTGTATTCGAAGGCCGGACAAAGAAGATCGCCTATGCGGACCGGCTGGATGGAGTTCCGGTGATTCCAGTGCAGGCAATCACTGCCAGTCTTTACGTGGTAACAGGGCTGGTATGCGCCGGGTTTTGGCTTCGGGGCGCATTTTGCACAGCGCTGTTGCTATCCATCGCAGTCACCCAGCTTTGGCGCGTCTATTCCGAAATGTTACGCGCTGATTATCGGGGCGACGGTCGCATCACTGCTTATCAAAAACTCTCTCTCGCCACAATCGCGATATGCGCGGCGTACGCGTGGTGGCTGCACGCTCCAGCCACGGTTACCCCAAATCTGCGCGCGGGAATTGCGCATTTGTGGTCACCGGGCGCGTTGGTACTGATACAAGCGGTCGGCTTGTTCGGTTTCCTCTACGCAGGCCGCAGTGAAGTAACCGCCGGGCGGGTAATGATCGATCTGCGCCAAGACCGCATCTGACGTGACGCTGTGGATAAATATTCGGTTGCACCGCAACATGGCATTTATCAGCTAATCGCTGCAAAATGCAACATACGCATAATCTAATCTAAAGAGGTTTTGAAAAGCTTCAAAAAATGGCGTAGCGTCATGTAGACGGCACGCTTCGCCAAGCTTTCGCGCGAAACCAACTTTCTTGACCAGGATCAAAATGTCTGGATTGGAATGGGCGTATGTTCGCGAAGCGTTATCATGAATAATGAGGAGGGAAAATCATGAATGCAGCTCTCAATAGCGGGTTCACGCTCAAGAGCAAGGTTTTATGGGGTGTAGTAATTGCGCTGGGAGTCGTCTCATTTGCGATCGTCGCGCTTACTCGAGGCGAACCCGTCAATGCAGCCTGGCTTGTGATCGCTTCGGTTTGCATTTATTTCATCGCCTTTCGCTTTTACGGCCTATTCATCGCTAACAGGGCGCTTGGCGTCGATGGCACGAGGCAGACGCCCGCCTATCGCCGCAACGACGGGCTTGATTACGTACCAACAAATCGCTACGTGCTGTACGGCCACCATTTCGCAGCGATCGCCGGCGCGGGCCCGCTCGTCGGTCCGGTGCTGGCCGCACAAATGGGCTATTTGCCGGGTACTTTGTGGATCCTGGCCGGGGTCGTGTTCGCAGGTGCGGTGCAGGACATGACGGTACTCTTTTTGTCAACGCGACGCGACGGGCGCTCGCTTGGCGACATGGTCCGCTCTGAAATGGGGCCGATTGCCGGCACCATCGCGGGCATCGGGGTATTACTTATCTGCATCATCATCCTGGCGGTCCTCGCGCTGGTAGTCGTAAAGGCTTTGTTTGGGAGCCCTTGGGGCACGTTTACCGTCTTCTGCACCGTCCCCATCGCGCTAATCATGGGCGTTTACGCCCGATTCCTCCGTCCCGGGCGTATCGCGGAGATGTCCATCATCGGCGCTGTCCTGCTCTTGGCGGCGCTAATTTATGGGCGAACGGTGTCTGAAACTCCAGCTCTCGCCGCATATTTCAATTTCCCCGCCACAACGCTTGCGCTGACCATTATCGGCTACGGCTTTGTTGCCTCAGTCCTACCGGTTTGGCTCCTGTTGGCACCGCGTGACTATCTTTCGACCTTTCTAAAGGTGGGCACCATCGTCCTGTTAGCGGTAGGCATCCTGATCGTTCGTCCGGATCTGCAAATGCCCGCCGTCACGCGATTCATTGACGGCACCGGGCCCGTTTGGGCCGGCAGCTTGTTCCCTTTTCTCTTTATCACGATCGCCTGCGGTTCGGTCTCAGGCTGGCACTCACTCATCGCTTCAGGCACCTCGCCGAAGATGATCGAGAATGAAAAGCAGATTGCTTTCATCGGGTACGGCGGCATGCTAATGGAATCGTTGGTGGCCATCATGTCGATGATCGGCGCCACGGTAATCCACCCCGGGATCTATTTCGCGATGAACAGCTCGCCGGGACTTATTGGAACCACCGCCGCCCACGCGGCGCAGGTAATCACATCCTGGGGCTT